>JAQSXG010000047.1 GCA_029256785.1 Neobacillus sp. | reverse complement strand
CTTGAATTAAAAAAAGTAGAAACAATGAATCAAAAAACAATTTCGGATATAACGACTAGCTTGCGTGTTGGTGCAGATAAATGTGTGAAGTCGCTTCTATTTAAAGTGGATGAAAAATATGTACTAGTTTTAGTACGCGGTGATCACGAGGTTAACGATATTAAAGTTAAAAATCTATTTGGTGCTTCAGTAGTTGAATTAGCAGGACCTGACGAAACTCAGGAGCTGTTATCTTGCCCTGTAGGTTCCCTTGGTCCTATTGGTGTACAAAACGTAGAAATTGTTGCGGATCATGCAGTAGAGTCAATCGTTAATGGTGTTTGTGGTGCAAACGAAGAGCATTATCATTTTGTTAATGTGAATCCGAGCCGGGATTTCTCTGTTAGTCAGTTTGCTGATTTACGTTTTATTCAGGAGGGTGACCCTTCACCAGATGGGGAGGGTAAGATACTTTTTGCAAAGGGAATAGAGGTTGGTCATGTTTTCAAGCTCGGAACCCGTTATAGTGAAGCAATGAATGCATCCTATTTAGATGCAAACGGAAGGTCACAATCCATGATTATGGGATGCTATGGAATTGGTGTTTCCAGAACCCTTGCTGCTGTTGCTGAACAATTCAATGATGATAAAGGTCTTATTTGGCCGATAAATCTTGCACCATATCAGCTCCATCTTGTTGCTGTAAATATGAAAGACGAAAGTCAGTCAACACTTTCTGAAACCCTTTATAAGGAACTACAAGCAAATCGTTTCGAAGTTCTATTCGACGATCGCCAAGAAAGACCCGGCGTGAAATTTGCAGACTCAGAATTAATTGGCCTACCGATTCGGATTACAGTAGGTAAAAAAGCAGCAGAAGGAATAGTAGAAATAAAAATTCGAAAAACCGAAGAAACAATCGAAGTATATAAAGATGAACTAATTGAAAAAGTAACTGAGTTACTAAATAGTCTATAAATTATTGACTTTGAAAAATCCTATTTTAAATAAACGCTGTTGATTGGAGCGGAAGGCACGAGAGACCCCGCAGGAGCGAAGCGACGAGGAGGCTCCCGGACTGTCCGCGGAAAGCAAAGTGCCTGGAGTTCCAATCAACAGACAATTTTAAAAAACATTGAGAAGGGTCCTCTTGAGAACCCTTTTTTATTTTACTTTTTTGGATTATTTTTTCTGTCGAATTTAGCCGAATGATTTTGTATCATATGTTATAATAATTCTTTGAAATGAAACTTATAAATAGATTATTTTATAGATGGGAGAGGGAATGATGAGCGAACATGCCAATGGCAATAAAGAGCGATTCTTACTCTTGCTCCAGCAACTAGATTTGATAGAGGACGCTGTAGTAGCACAATTTCAAAATGCACAAATTGAAAAGTTAATTGTAGAAAAGAAGGCGAGAAAATGGCGTTTTCAATTTCTGCTAGAAAAGATCCTTCCGTTTAATATCTACCTTCGATTTACTACTCAATTAGAAAGAAAGTTCTCAATAATTGCCAGTATTTCATACGATATTCAAGTGTTAGAACCAAACTTTCATAAAGAATTACTCTTAGAATATTGGAACCATTGTATCCAGCAAATCGATGGCATTTCTCCGCCATTGCTCAAATTATTAAATGAACAAATTCCAGAGGTTAATGGGCAGAAGTTAACAATATCGGTCCGTAACGAGACAGAGGGACTAGCTCTTAAAAGAAAATATGCTTCGATAATTACAGACATTTATCAATCTTATGGTTTTCCAACCTTAACGTTGGAAACGGAAATTAAAAGTGCAGAGAAAAGCGATGAATATAATCAGTTTTTACTAGCTAAACAAAAAGAGGACCAAGAACGCGGTCTACTTGCGATGGCCGATTTACAGAAAAAAGAAGCTGAAAAAAGTCAATCGGGTGATATACCTCAAGGACCACTCTCTATCGGTCTCACGATTAAAGGTGATCAGGACTATCGCAGCATGATTGATATCGTTGACGAAGAAAGACGAGTAACTGTAGAAGGTTATATTTTTGATGCTGAGACAAGAGAATTAAGAAGTGGACGCACATTATTAACTTTTAAAATTACTGATTACACAAGCTCTCTCATGGTAAAAATGTTTTCTCGTGATAAAGAGGATGCGGCACTCTACCAACACGTTAAAAAAGGTATGTGGGTAAAAGTAAGAGGCAGCATCCAAAACGACACTTTTGTCCGTGACTTGGTGATGATAGGTAATGATATCAATGAGATAAAAGCTCCTGGGCGTATAGATACAGCGCCTGAGAGTGAAAAACGAGTGGAACTACATCTTCACACACCTATGAGTCAAATGGATGCTGTAACACCGGTAGCAGCACTCGTTTCACAGGCGAAAAAGTGGGGTCACAAAGCGATTGCAGTGACCGATCATGCGATTGCACAGTCCTTCCCTGAGGCCTATGGTGCCGGTAAGAAGAATGATATAAAAATTCTTTATGGAGTAGAAGTAAATTTAGTGGATGATGGTGTTCCAATTACCTATAATGATGCCCATCGCTTATTAGCAGATGATACCTATGTTGTTTTTGATGTGGAAACAACGGGACTTTCTGCGGTATATGATAAAATTATCGAACTTGCAGCGGTTAAGGTTAAGAATGGGGAAATAATTGATCGCTTTGAATCATTTGCCAATCCACATCATCGGCTTTCGGCAACTACGATTAATTTAACGGGCATTACCGATGATATGGTACAAAATGCCCCAGAAATTGAAGATGTTCTGAAGCGGTTCCATGAATGGACAGAAGATGCTGTATTAGTTGCTCATAATGCATCATTTGATATGGGTTTCTTAAATGTTGGCTTAAAAAAAATCGGATATGAAAAAGCAAAAAATCCGGTTATCGATACACTGGAACTCGGAAGATTTCTTTTTCCTGAATTAAAAAATCATCGTTTAAACACTTTAACCAAGAAATTTGATATTGAATTAACGCAACATCATCGAGCTATTTATGATGCTGAAGCAACTGGTTATTTGTTATTGAAAATGCTGAAAGATGCGCTTGAAAAAGGGATCGAATACCATGACCAATTTAACGATCATATGGGAAAGGGAGACGCCTATAAGCGTGCTAGACCATTTCATTGTACCGTTCTAGCCCAAACTGAGGTTGGTCTAAAGAACTTATTCAAGCTCGTATCCATTTCGCAAATTGAGTATTTTTATAGAGTCCCAAGGATTCCAAGATCCGTCCTCCAAAAATACAGAGAAGGACTGCTCGTTGGTTCTGGCTGTAACAAAGGTGAAGTGTTTGAAGGGATGATGCAAAAATCTCCGGAGGAAGTGGAGAATGTCGCAAGATTTTATGATTACCTTGAGGTAATGCCCAAAGCGGTTTATGCTCCTTTACTTGAAATGGAACTTGTTCGAGACGATAAAGCACTAGAAGATATTATTGGGAATATCGTTAAACTAGGGGACAAGCTAGACATTCCAGTTGTTGCTACCGGGAATGTTCACTATTTAAATGAAAATGACAAAATCTATCGAAAAATATTAGTTAACTCTCAAGGTGGTGCAAACCCGCTTAACCGTCATGAATTACCAGATGTTCATTTTAGAACTACGAATGAGATGCTAGATGCCTTTTCCTTTTTAGGTGCAGAAAAAGCGAAGGAAGTAGTAGTTACTAACACAAATAAAATTGCTGATATGGTAGATGTTATTAAACCAATCAAAGATGATTTATATACACCTAAGATAGAAGGCGCAGAGGAAGAAATGCGTGAAATGAGCTATAGCATGGCTAGGAGCATTTATGGTGAAACGCTTCCTGAAATCGTTGAAGCGCGGCTCGAGAAAGAGTTAAAAAGTATTATTGGTCATGGTTTCGCCGTTATTTATTTGATTTCTCACAAACTAGTGAAAAAGTCTTTAGATGATGGATATCTTGTTGGCTCTCGTGGATCTGTTGGTTCTTCCTTAGTTGCTACAATGACAGAAATTACCGAAGTAAATCCTTTACCGCCGCATTATGTGTGCCCAAGCTGTAAGCATTCAGAGTTCTTTAACGATGGGTCAGTGGGGTCTGGTTTTGATTTACCGGATAAAGATTGTCCTAATTGTGGAGCCAAATACCGTAAAGACGGACATGATATTCCATTCGAAACGTTCCTTGGTTTTAAAGGGGATAAAGTCCCTGATATCGATCTGAATTTTTCAGGGGAATATCAGCCACGGGCACATAATTATACAAAGGTTCTTTTCGGTGAGGATAAAGTATTCCGGGCAGGGACAATTGGAACAGTAGCGGATAAAACCGCCTTTGGTTACGTAAAAGCTTATCAGCAGGATAATAATTTGCAATTACGTAATGCAGAAATTGAAAGACTTGCATCTGGATGTACCGGGGTTAAGAGAACAACGGGACAGCATCCTGGAGGGATTATCGTTATTCCTGATTATATGGATGTTTATGACTTTTCACCGATTCAATTTCCTGCAGATGATAAAAATTCCGAATGGAAAACCACTCACTTTGATTTCCATTCCATCCATGACAATGTATTAAAGTTAGATATACTTGGCCATGACGACCCGACCGTTATTCGAATGTTGCAAGACCTTAGTGGAATGGATCCAAAAACAATACCGACGGATGACCCGGAGGTAATGAAAATCTTTAGTGGGACGGAATCATTAGGAGTAACTGAACAACAAATAATGTGTAAGACAGGTACTCTAGGAATTCCTGAATTTGGTACAAGGTTTGTTCGTCAAATGCTCGAAGATACAAAACCAACTACCTTTTCCGAGCTTGTCCAAATCTCTGGGCTATCACATGGTACAGACGTTTGGCTTGGCAATGCACAGGAGCTCATTCATAACAGAACATGTACCTTAAGTGAGGTTATTGGCTGTCGAGATGATATTATGGTCTATCTTATTTATCAAGGCCTGGATCCTTCTTTTGCTTTTAAAATAATGGAATCAGTTCGTAAAGGTAAAGGCTTATCTGAAGAAATGGAAGCGGAAATGCGTAGAAATGAAGTACCTGAATGGTACATTGATTCTTGTAAAAAGATTAAATACATGTTCCCGAAGGCACACGCGGCAGCGTATGTTCTTATGGCTGTAAGGATTGCCTATTTTAAAGTCCACCTTCCACTTTTATATTATGCAGCCTATTTTACTGTACGTGCCGATGACTTCGATATAGAAGCAATGGCGCGCGGATCAGAAGCAATCAGAGCAAAAATAGAAGAAATAAACGCGAAGGGCCTTGAAGCATCCAATAAGGAAAAGAACTTGTTGACAGTTCTTGAACTTTCGCTTGAAATGGCTGAACGCGGATTTAGTTTTCAAAATATTGATTTGTACAAATCAGATGCAGCAGAATTTATTATCGAGGGTAACACATTGATACCACCATTTAACTCTATACCAGGTCTTGGAACCAACGTGGCAGTTAATATTGTGAATGCTAGAAAAAGTGGTGAGTTTTTATCAAAAGAAGATTTACAGCAACGCGGTAAAGTTTCAAAAACAATCATCGAATTTTTAGACAAGCAAGGCTGCCTAGGTGACCTTCCTGAGCAAAACCAGTTATCACTTTTCTAAACAGTAAAAACCTTGCCATACAGCTATTGCGTTTGCATAACAAATTTGGTTATGGTATAGTTTTATTGGAAATACTAAGAAATACTCTCGTGTTCAAGAGTGGGGAAACCCACTCTTTCGTCTTGTGTCTAGCTTTTTTTGTACATAAAGGGGAAATAAACTTTCCGTTAATTACGTGAAATATCGGTGAAAATATTGGTAAAGGAGGTTAAGCATGAGCAAAGTAACCGAGGTAGTGGAAGGACTTGCCGAACCAATCATTAATGAACTAGGTTTGGAATTAGTTGAGATTCAGTTTGTTAAAGAAGGAAAAAATTGGTTCTTACGTGTATATATTGATAAAGAATCTGGTGTTGATATAGAAGACTGCGGCTTGGTTAGTGAAAGACTTAGTGAAAAACTCGATGAGATTGACCCGATAACCCAAAATTATTTTCTTGAGGTTTCCTCTCCAGGAGCTGAACGTCCATTAAAAAAAGCAAGTGATTTTGAAAAGGCAATTGGTAAAAATGTGTTTATTAAAACGTATGAACCTATAGATGGTGAAAAAGGTTTTGAAGGAACACTGCTCGAATATGATGGGCAAACACTAAAAATTGAGATGAAGATTAAAACGCGTAAGAAAGCGATTGAGATTCCTTTTGAAAAAGTAGCCAATGCAAGACTAGCAGTTATTTTTTCTTAGTAATAGATTAACTTTGAGAAGGTTAGGGGGATAAAATGAGATGAGCAGCGAATTATTAGATGCTCTTACAATACTAGAAAGAGAAAAAGGTATTTCTAGAGATGTATTAATTGATGCGATTGAAGCAGCACTTGTGTCTGCATATCGCCGGAATTTTAATCAAGCTCAAAACGTAAGAATTGACTTGAATTTAAAAACAGGTACCATGCGTGTTTTTGCAAGAAAAGAAGTGGTGGACCAAGTATTTGATCCTCGACTTGAAATTTCTATAGAAGATGCAAGGAGCATTAACCCTAACTATAATGTTGAAGATGTTGTAGAAATGGAAGTTACACCAAAAGATTTTGGCCGAATTGCCGCACAAACGGCTAAACAAGTGGTAACACAACGGGTAAGGGAAGCTGAAAGAGGAATTATCTATTCAGAATTCATTGACCGTGAAGAAGATATTATGACTGGGATTGTTCAAAGGCTAGATTCTAAGTTTATTTACGTTAGTCTTGGAAAGATTGAGGCATTATTGCCAGTAAATGAGCAAATACCAAATGAACGCTATAAACCCCATGACAGAATTAAGGTTTTCATTACAAAAGTTGAGAAAACAACTAAAGGGCCACAAATCTTTGTATCGCGTACACACCCAGGATTATTAAAACGATTATTTGAAATTGAAGTTCCTGAAATTTATGATGGAACGGTTGAAATTAAATCTGTTGCACGTGAAGCCGGTGACCGCTCAAAGATTTCTGTTCATTCGGCAAGTAATGATGTTGATCCTGTTGGATCATGTGTAGGTCCAAAGGGTACTAGGGTCCAAGCAGTAGTAAATGAGCTTAAAGGTGAAAAAATTGATATTGTTAAATGGTCTGAAGATCCAGTAGTATTTGTAGCTAACTCACTTAGTCCTTCTAAGGTTTTAGATGTAATGGTGAGTGAATCCGAAAAAGCAACTACGGTTGTTGTTCCAGATTACCAATTATCATTAGCCATTGGAAAACGCGGGCAAAACGCACGTCTAGCTGCAAAATTAACTGGTTGGAAAATTGATATCAAATCAGAAACAGATGCTCGGGAACTTGGGATTTATCCACGTGAAGAGTCAATCAGACTGTTTGATGATCAGGTTAATGACGATTATTTTGATGAAGATGAAATGGAATAAGCGAGGTGAATGATGAGTGAACAATCGTAAAAAAGTTCCTATGCGAAAGTGTGTAGCAACCGGTGAAATGAAGCCGAAAAAAGAACTCGTTCGCATCGTTCGCTCAAAAGAAGGAGAAGTATCCATTGATCTTACCGGTAAAAAATCCGGAAGAGGTGCTTATCTTTCTAGAGATAAGGAAGCTGTTCTGTTAGCCAAGAAAAAAAACACTTTATCGAACCAATTACAGGTTTCAATAAGTGAATCATTGTATGAAGAGCTTTTAGAGCTTATAGAGAAAGAGAACAGGCAATCTATATGACAAATAATCAATGGATGTCATTGCTTGGCTTAGCCAATCGAGCACGCAAAATTATATCGGGTGAGGAGCTTTCTGTGAAGGAGATCCGAAGCGGAAAAGCCAAACTCGTTCTATTATCGGCAGATGCATCTGCAAATACGACCAAAAAAATTACAGATAAATGTAAGTTTTATGAAGTTCCATGCAAATATGTGGAAGATCGTTTTCTTCTTGGCCAAGCGATTGGTAAAGAAGCCCGCGTTGTTGTAGCTGTATTGGATGTTGGATTTGCCAAAAAACTGATAACGTTGCTCGATTAATTCTAGCGGGGGTGAAAGAATGAGTAAAATTCGTGTATACGAATACGCAAAAAAACACAATATTTCAAGTAAAGATGTAATTACAAAATTAAAAGAAATGAATATAGAGGTTTCAAACCATATGGCAACAATAGAAGATGCAGAAATTGTAAAGCTAGACGCAACCTTTAAGAAAAAAGAAGGTAATACACAGTCCAAGCCACAAAACCGCCAAACTCAAAAACCACAACAGGGAGTTAAACCTCAAGTGCAGAGTAAAACAAATCCAAAGTCTTTTGAGGATGACGACTCAAAAACTGCTGCTCCTAGCAAGGTGAAAGTTGCATCTCCACCAAAAACGGGTGATGGCAAAAAGCAAAACCTGGAAACCCAAACAAAAGAAACGAAGGTATTCAGCGCTGGAAAAGGGAATAAAAAACCTTTTAATAATAATAACCAAAATCGCAATAATAATAATAACAGGAAAAAGAATCACACTCCGGTTCAGCATGCACAACCGCAAGTGAGGAAAGTGAAGGAACTTCCTGCAAAGATTACTTATAGTGAATCATTGACTGTTGGCGAATTAGCTAAAAAAATATATCGCGAACCTTCAGAAATCATCAAAAAGCTCTTTTTACTTGGTGTAATGGCGACAATTAACCAAGTACTTGATAAAGATGCAATTGAATTAATTGCAAGTGAATACGGGGTCGAAGTAGAAGAAGAAATTAAAATTGATACAACGGACCTAGAAGTTTATTTTACGGAGGATCCTTCTGAAGAACTTACAGAAAGACCGTCTGTCGTTACTATCATGGGTCACGTTGACCACGGTAAAACAACACTACTTGATTCTATACGCAATACCAAGGTTACAGAAGGTGAAGCAGGTGGAATTACACAGCATATCGGTGCCTACCAAATCGTGCAAAATGGGAAGAAAATTACCTTCCTTGATACACCTGGTCACGCAGCTTTTACAACTATGCGTGCTCGTGGTGCGAAAATCACCGATATAACAATCCTAGTTGTTGCAGCAGATGATGGTGTAATGCCACAAACCGTTGAAGCAATTAACCATGCAAAGGCAGCTGAGGTTCCAATTATTGTTGCTGTTAATAAAATGGATAAAGAAGCAGCCAACGCTGACCGTGTTATGCAAGAACTAACTGAACATGGGTTAGTTTCCGAAGCTTGGGGTGGGGATACCATCTTTGTTCCGCTTTCTGCAAAAACGGGAGAAGGTATTGATAACCTAATTGAGATGCTTCTTCTAGTTGGTGAAGTGGAAGAATACAAGGCGAATCCAAATCGCAAAGCTGTAGGAACAGTAATTGAGGCTCGATTAGATAAAGGTCGCGGTTCTGTTGCAACCTTACTTGTTCAAAATGGAACACTAAAAATCGGAGACCCAATTGTAGTTGGACATACTTTTGGACGTGTTCGTGCGATGGTTAATGATTTAGGGCGTCGTGTGAAAGAAGCAGGTCCTTCGACTCCAGTTGAAATAACAGGTCTAAATGATGTTCCGCAGGCTGGTGATCGTTTTGTTGTTTTTGAAGATGAGAAAACAGCTCGTCAAGTTGGTGAAGCACGTGCCCAAACGGCATTGGTTGCTCAACGTGGCGAAAAATCTGTTGTCAGCCTAGAAACTTTATTTGATCAGTTAAAGCAAGGTGAAATGAAAGACTTAAATATTGTTTTAAAAGCAGATGTTCAAGGTTCTGCTGAAGCCGTTGCAGCGTCTTTACAAAAGATTGATGTTGAAGGTGTAAATATCAAGATTATTCATAGTGGTGCGGGCGCAATTAATGAATCCGATATTACACTTGCATCAGCTTCTAATGCCATTGTAATTGGCTTTAACGTTCGTCCAGATGTTAATGCGAAACGTGCAGCTGAACAAGAAAAAGTAGATGTTCGTCTTCATAGTATTATCTATAAGGTTATTGAAGAAATTGAAGCTGCAATGAAAGGAATGCTTGACCCTGAATTTAAAGAAAAGGTGATTGGTCAAGCTGAAATTCGTCAAACCTTCAAAGTTTCAAAAGTTGGAACCATTGCCGGTTCTTATGTAACAGATGGAAAAATTACTCGAGACAGTGGAATCCGTTTAATACGTAACGGCGTTGTCGTATTTGAAGGGGAACTCGATGCCTTAAAACGTTTCAAAGATGATGCCAAAGAAGTAGCAAAAGGCTACGAATGTGGTATTACAATCAAAAACTTCAATGATGTTAAAGAAGGAGATATTATTGAAGCATACGTTATGGAAGAGATTGAGCGTAAATGATTGTCGGCATTGCCGAGTGTGAATGTATCATTTATAATGCCCATTCATTAAAAGAAAAGCGGGCAGTTCTGCAGAGAATCCTAACTCGTTTGAAACAAAAATTCAATGTTTCTGTTTCAGAGGTTGACTACCATGATATGTGGCAAAGGACGAAAATTGCCATTGCAGTAGTCACCTCAACACGGGTTACTACTGAGCATGAACTGCAAAACGCGTTAAAATTAATCGACTCCTTTCCAGAAATAGAAAGAACGATTACTGATATTGAATGGCTTTAAGTTAAGAGGTGTAGTTTAATGAGCCACAGGGCAAATCGTGTTGGAGAGCAAATGAAAAAAGAATTAAGTGACATCATTGGGCGAAAGATAAAGGATCCACGGATCGGCTTTGTGACAGTCACTGACGTTCAAGTGTCAGGCGATCTTCAACAAGCAAAAGTATATATATCTGTATTGGGCGATGAGGAGCAAAAGGAAAACACATTAAAAGGACTTGCAAAGGCGAAAGGCTTCATTCGGACAGAAATTGGGCAACGTATTCGTCTGCGTAAAACACCTGAAATCCTTTTCGAATGGGATGAATCGATGGCCTACGGGAATCGAATTAATTCTCTCATCCATCAATTGCATCGAGAAGATGAAAAACCAATGGAGAATAATGAAGAAGAATAGATTGAAACTTCACATGGGATAACTGGATAGACATTTGTCTATCCTTTTTTTTCGAATAGAAGGAGGAGTATAGGTGGAAGGGATTTTACCTTTATATAAACCTGCTGGAATGACATCGCATGATTGTGTTTTTCGTTTGCGGAAAATATTAAAAACTAAGAAGGTTGGTCATACAGGAACGCTTGACCCTGACGTGACAGGTGTTCTTCCTATTTGTATTGGGAAAGCAACAAAAGTAGCAGAGTACATAACGGATGCAGGGAAATCCTATGAGGGAGAGGTAACCATTGGTTTTTCAACAACTACTGAGGACGCATCAGGAGAAATAGTCGAAGTAAAGAAAGTATCTAGTGCCATTAAAAGGGATGAAATCGAGCGGATTCTTGAATCCCTTACAGGAGAAATAGAACAAACACCGCCGATGTTTTCGGCAGTTAAGGTTGGAGGAAAACGTCTTTATGAATATGCCAGAAAAGGTATTGAAGTAGAACGTCCCACAAGAGTAGTAACAATTCATTCAATAACTTTACTGGATGACCGTGATATTTTTAGCGGAGAAGACACAATTTCCTTCCGCTTTAGGGTAAGTTGCAGTAAAGGCACATATATAAGAACTCTGGCTGTAATGATTGGTGAAATGCTTGGATACCCTGCACACATGTCAAGTTTAACTCGAGTCCAATCTGCCGCCTTTAATTTGGAGGATTGTTTAACATTTGAACAGGTTGAAAAGTTTATGGAAGAAGGGTCTGTAGAAACTATTTTAAGACCGCTAGAACTGGCAATTTCTCATTTGCCGAAATACGTAATAAATGATAAAGTAGCAGAGAAAGTGAAAAATGGCGCACTATTACAAATTCCTGAACATTTAAAAAATAGCAACGGACCTATTGTCGCTGAAACAGAAGAAGGTCAGGCTCTTGCGATATATTCCATTCATCCAAACAAGCCTGAACTACTTAAGCCAGTAAAAGTATTGCGAAATGAGCAAGAATAAAAAAGGTACGGACTAGAAAAGGTGAGTTTTTATTGGAAATAATTAAACTTAGTTTTCCGTTAAATATAGATAAAACTAAAATCCCGCCTTTAGCGATGGCACTAGGTTATTTTGATGGTGTTCATTTAGGGCATCAGAAAGTAATTCATGAAGCAAAAAAAATGGCTGAGATTAGAGGATTGAGCTCTGCCGTAATGACCTTTGATCCACATCCATCCGTTGTTTTGGGAAAAGGACAAAAACATGTTCAATATATAACCCCGATAGCTGAAAAAGAAATAGTGATTGAAGAATTAGGTATCGATTTCCTATTTATTGTCCATTTCACAGCGGAATTTGCAAACCTTTTGCCGCAAGAATTTATCGATCAATATGTGATTGATTTAAATGTCAAACACGTTGTTGCGGGATTTGATTATTCATATGGTCGAATGGGAAAAGGAACGATGGAAACCATTCCGTTTCATTCAAGAGAACAATTTTTGTATACTGTTATCCCAAAGTTAACTATAGATAATGAAAAAATAAGTTCTACGCGAATCCGCCAATACATAAAGGATGGTCAAACAGATAAGCTTCCAGAACTGTTAGGGAGGCATTACTCTACATCTGGAAATGTTGTCCATGGTGATAAACGGGGTAGGACGATTGGTTTTCCTACTGCAAATTGTGATATCAATGACGAATTTATCTTACCACCTGTAGGGGTCTACGCTGTCAGAATGAAGGTTAATGGTAAATGGTATCTAGGAGTTTGCAATTTGGGTTATAAACCAACCTTTAATAAGGAAGCGCTAAAAACTTCTGTTGAAGTTCACTTATTTGATTTTGATCAAGATATCTATGGGGAAAAAGTGATAATTGAATGGCATCTATATATTAGAAAAGAGCAAAAGTTTTCTGGGATAGAAGAACTGGTTTCACAAATCGAGAAAGATAAACGCAGTGCCATAAAGTACTTTGAAAAATTCGACAAACTTTTAACAAATCCATAACTCAAAGTTACAATTCTAGGATTTGACTTGCATTTTGTCATAAAAAGTTGTATTCTTATTAACGTATTAAAAATAACCTTTGCTTGGCAAGTCGAGTCACCGACGCTTGCTCGGTAACAGGGGATATCTATTAGGAGGTGAATAGGATGGCAATCACTCAAGAGCGTAAAAATGAGCTTATCAATGAGTACAAAACTCATGAAAACGATACTGGATCTGCAGAGGTTCAAATCGCTGTCCTTACTGAATCAATCAACAATTTGAATGAGCACTTACGTACTCATAAGAAGGACCACCACTCACGTCGCGGTCTGTTGAAAATGGTTGGTAAGCGTCGTAATCTTTTAACTTACTTGCGTAACAATGAAGTTCAACGTTACCGTGTGTTAATCAAAAAACTTGGTCTTCGTAGATAATGAAAAGAAAGCGGGATTTTTCCCGCTTTTTTGTTAGGTAAAAAAATAATATTACATTGAATGCAAAGATTCTTTTATACATATTTTAAGTCACGTGAAATTTGTGCATACTATAGGTATATTTACATTGATAACATAAGCTATAAAGGCTTTTTTTATATGTTTTTAAGCGAAACTCATTTCGCAACATTCTCCAAAGCGATTTAGATAGAGAGGGGTAACAAAATGGAACAAATGAAACACGAATATTCTATGGATTGGGCTGGTCGGAAATTATCAGTTGAAATAGGACAACTAGCAAAACAAGCAAATGGTGCGGTAATGGTGCGCTATGGAGATACAGCTGTATTGAGTACTGCAACAGCCTCAAAAGAGCCAAGAAATTTAGATTTTTTCCCTTTAACAGTTAACTATGAAGAGCGATTATATGCTGTAGGTAAAATTCCTGGCGGATTTATTAAACGTGAGGGCCGTCCAAGTGACAAAGCAATTCTGGCAAGTCGTCTAATTGATCGTCCGATTCGTCCGCTGTTTGCTGACGGATTCCGTAATGATGTACAAGTTATCAGTATCGTAATGAGTGTAGACCAAGACTGTTCATCAGAAATGGCAGCAATGTTTGGTTCCTCTTTAGCACTTTGTACTTCAGATATTCCTTTTGAAGGGCCAATTGCTGGGGTTGTGGTAGGTTTGGTAAACGGAGAATTTGTTATCAATCCAACAGTAGAACAATCCGAAAAGAGCATTATGAATTTAACTGTAGCCGGTACAAAAGATGCAATCAACATGGTCGAAGCTCGGGCAGATGAAGTACCTGAGGAAACAATGCTTGAAGCAATTATGTTTGGTCATAACGAAATCAAACGATTAATTGAATTTCAAGAGAAGATTGTTTCAGAAATTGGTAAGGAAAAAAGACAAATTACCTTATATGAATTGGATCAAGATTTAGAAGCAGAAGTACGAGAAATGTGTGAATCTCAAATGATTGCTGCTATTCAGGTTCAAGAGAAGCATGCTCGTGAAGATGCTATTAATGAAGTTAAAAATCAAGTGTTATCAAAGTTTGTTGAACAAGAAGCAACAGATGAAGACATCAAACAAATTAAGAAAATTTTGGACAAGATGGTTAAAGGTGAAGTTCGCCGTTTAATTACAGTTGAAAAAGTTCGTCCAGATGGTCGTAAAATTGATGAAATTCGTCCACTTTCTTCACAGGTTAGTATTTTACCGCGAACACATGGTTCTGGTTTATTCACTCGTGGGCAAACTCAGGCATTAAGCATTTGTACACTCGGCGCAATGGG
>JAQSXG010000046.1 GCA_029256785.1 Neobacillus sp. | reverse complement strand
GCCGATCCGATTTTAAAAGAATTAGGTGTGATTCAACCAGTCCTACAAATTTTAGAAAAAGAGAACATGAAAGTCCATTTGGATACCAATGTCGTTCCAGAGCCATCGTTGGAGATTGGTAACCTGGTGGTGGAGGCGGTTAGAGAAAGTAAGGCAGAATTAGTTATTGGGATGGGGGGAGGCAGTGCCTTAGATTTGGCAAAGGCTGCAGCGGTACTAGCTCAAAATGATGGTCATGTGGAAGACTATTTGAATTTGAGCGGCGAGAAAAAATTAACACATAAAGGGTTGCCCAAGTTACTTATTCCAACGACAGCAGGGACGGGGGCAGAGGTTACGGACATTGCGGTTTTTTCATTAGTTGATACAAAAGATGTGATTACCCATGAGTACTTGCTGGCAGACTATGCAATCGTTGATCCAATCTTAACATATACCCTTCCACCTAGAGTGACAGCTGCAAGTGGGATTGATGCTTTCACTCATGCGTTAGAAGCGTATACTTCCGTTCAGGCAACACCTTTGACTGACACATTAGCGCTGGAGGCGATGCGACGAATTGTCGGAAGTATAAGACGGGCGGTATGGTATGGACAAGATAAGGTGGCCAGGGAGCAAATGGCTTTAGGGAGTTTATTCGCTGGGTTAAGCTTTTTTAATGCTGGTGTCGCAGGGGTTCATGGTCTAGCCTATCCGCTCGGCGGTTTATTTAAGCTGCCTCACGGGGAATCAAATGCCGTATTGCTTCCATATGTCTATGATGCTATTTGGCCATCCTGTTTGGAAAAAATGGTACAGGTTGCTAAGATATTTGAACTGCCTGCCAATGGGAGAAATGATCGAGAATTGGCTATCGCGGTTGTGCAGAGTTTACAAGAGTTAGTTAAAGATGTTGGATTACCAATTACCCTAGCCGAATATCCAATCCACCGGGAAGACATCAAGCGATTAGCTGAAAACGGGTTCAAGCAAACGAGATTACTTAAAAGAAGTCCGAAGCCATTGAACTTAGAATCAATCGAGCAAATTTATCGGAATGCCTATGAGGGGGTCCTGGTCAATCGTTAATTTTTGAAAAGTTGGGGGTTTGGTATGTATAGAATGATAATTGAACCACGTGTTTCTGAAACGGATGGGGTCGGCCATATTAACAATACAACCATACCTATTTGGTTCGAAGCGGCCCGAAATCCACTATTTAAATTGTTTACCCCAGACAGCTCGTTTGAAAAATGGAGAATGATTATTATTAATATGAATGTGGATTACTTACAGCAAATCTATTTTGGAAGAGATGTTGAGGTTTTTACGTGGGTGAAAAAAATCGGAAATACTAGTTTGCAATTATATGAAGAAATTCATCAAGACACACGGGTTTGTGCTAAAGGGACGGTAACCTATGTGAACTTCAATCTTCAAACACAAAAATCTGAACCGATTCCTGATGAGATTAGAAGAGAGTTAGAATTGCATTATTTACAGATTGAAAGTTAAAAAAGTGACAGGCACCATCCAATAGTTGGATGGTGCCTGCGTTATTTATTCATATGACTTTTCTAATTCATCAATCAGTGAGCCGACATAGGCAACGCCTTCGCGGATTGGATCAGGCTGAGACATGTCTACTCCAGCGTGCTTTAAAAGGTCAAGTGGTTTCATTGTTCCACCTGCACGTAACACCTCAAGCCAACGATCTACTACAGGCTGACCTTCTTCCTTAATCATTTGCGCAACAGCTGTTGAGGCCGTTAGACCCGCTGAATAGGTATAAGGATATAAGCCCATATAATAATGAGGTTGACGCATCCACGTTAGGCTAGCACCCTCATCGATTTCAACGGTGTCTCCCCAGAACTCTGAAAGCACAGCTCCGGTTATTTCTGTTAATTTATTGGCTGTCAAGGCTATTCCATTTTCGGCAAGAGCATACACTCTACGTTGATATTCAGCTTCAAGCAAGTGGGTGACAAAGTTATGGTAATAAGTGCCCAATAGCTGGAGGACTACCCAACGTCGCATTTGCTTATCTTCATTATTATCAAGTAAATACTGGCCCAATAACAGCTCATTCATTGTTGACGGTGCCTCGATAAAATACATAGAAGGACGGACATTCATGATTCTTTGCGTTTTGTTTGCCAAATAAAAATGTCCAGCATGGCCAAATTCATGGGCGAGGGTGAAGCAGCCACGCATATTATCCTGCCAGGTAATTAAAATATAGGGATGTGCTCCATAGGGGCTAGAGCAAAAGGCGCCAGTGGCTTTCCCCACATTATCCGCTAAATCGACCCATCTTTCCTTGAACCCTTTTTCAATGATGGAACTGTACTCTGGACCCATGACTTTCAATGATTCTAAGATGAGTTGACTCGCTTCTTCATAGGTTGTGCTGGGATTAAAGTCCGGGTCTAAAGGTGCTTTCAAATCACAAAAAAGCATTCGATCTAGTCCTAATACCTGTTGCTTCAATTTAGCATAACGGCGCATGATGGGAGCCAATTCTTTAAAGATAATGTCAATCTGGTTATTATACATATCTGGTGTTACTTGCTGCGGATCCAAAAGCATATGAGTAACAGATTCATAGTTTCTTAATCGAGCAAGGGCCACTTGTTTTGTTACCTCTGTTGAATAGGTAGCCGCCAGAGTATTTTTGTACTGTTTAAGTGTTGAAACAAAAGAGTCGTAGGCGTTCCTGCGAACCTCAGTATCAGCAGAAAATTCATATCGGCTTTCATATAATGCAAAGGATACAGGTAATTCATTTCCATCAGCATCTTTAATTGGTGCAAACTGCATATCTGCTAGTTTGGCCATTTCATATGTTTTATAGGGAGCCGATTGAACCTCTCCAAGTGCCGCCAATGCCTCTTCTGTTTCCGGTGAGAGGCGATGGCTCTTTGTTTCTAGTAGCTCATGCAGGTTTTTTCGAAATGCCTCTAGTTCAGGCTCTTCCTGTATGTATCTTTCTACCGTACCATCAGCTAATGCAAGAATTTCAGAATGTATGAATGACAAAGCTGCCGTCATTTTTGTGCGAAGAGAAGAGATTTTGGCGGAATTTGCTTGATTAATTGGATCGGTTCCGTCCGTTGACTGTCTTAGACTAGCATATGTTGCAGCCTTAACAACCTTCATTGAAAGCTGTTCTTGGGCAAGTAAGCAATCAAGTAAAACCTTCGAACCCTTATGTAGGGACCCTTTATAAAAATCAAAGTGAGTAATTTCCTTCTCAATCTGTTCTAGCTCATCTTCCCATTTCAATTCAGATGAAAACAAATCATCAAGATTCCAGGTTAAGTCGTTGGGGACTTCCTTGCGAGTAAGTCGTTTTTGTGCGGTTTTTTCCATTAGTAAAATCTCCCCCTATCAATATTTCGTAATACTAAGTATTATACTAGATTTTTTTGAATAGTTAATCAACTATTTTTCAGAGAGTTTTGACCGAGTCAAACATATTTTCGTAGCTATTACAATTTTAGAATAGTGACAGAAGGTTGCTCTAGACCCACTATCCGTTTCTAGTAGATAATAGATAGAGGTAGAAAAAGTGGGTGAAAATGATGGAAGATCAGGCTTATTTGGATTTAAAAAGGGGAGAACGGGGAGCAATTATTAGTATCATTGCATATATCTGTTTGTCCTTATTAAAATTAGCAGTTGGATATATGGCGAATTCGGAAGCCTTAAAAGCAGATGGTTTGAACAATGTTACGGATATTGTTGCTTCGGTTGCGATACTCATTGGTTTAAAACTTTCCCAGAGACCTGCGGATGATGACCATCCTTATGGCCATTGGAAGGCTGAATCGGTTGCTTCCATGAGTGCTTCATTTATTATGATGGCTGTTGGACTTAAAGTGGTGTTTGACGCGATTTCTAGTGTATTTAATGGCGTAGAAAGATCTCCCGATATGATTGCAGCGTGGACGGGACTATTTTGTGCTGCGGTAATGTATTTTGTATATCGATATAATAAAAGATTGGCAATGGAGATTAGCAGCCAATCCGTTTCAGCTGCAGCGAAGGACAATCTCTCAGATGCTTGGGTTAGTGTGGGCGCGTTTATTGGGATAGTTGGGGCGCAATTCGGTTTGCCATTGCTTGATCCTATAGCCGCATTTATTGTCGGCTTCCTTATTTGTAAAACTGCCATAGATATTTTTCGAGATGCATCCCACTACTTGACAGATGGGTTTGATGAAAAGCAAATTGAATCATATAAAGCTGCCGTGAAAAATTGTTACGGGGTAAAAGGAGTAACAGAGATAAAAGCAAGAAACTATGGAAATAACGTGGTGGTGGATGTTGTTATTCTGGTTAATTCTGATTTACATATACGAGATGCACATGATATTGCGACAATGGTCGAGAAGGAATTGATAGAGAAGTACCATGTTTATGATGTGAATGTACATGTAGAGCCGAATTAATAACGTAGTTAAGAAAACATTTATCTTAATAGGGGTTTACCAAGGGAATTACTAAATAAAACGATGGGAAAAAAGAGCTTTTCCCATCGTTTATTAAAAAAATTGGCATCCCAAAGCTCATGAACTTATACGCCGCACCCAGAATTCGCACATATTATTATCTTCCCAATACCTAGAAATGATAAACTTTCCACTTACGGTGTTCTTGCGCTTCAAATTCTGTGGTTTCGAGGCTTTTTGAGGTATTGAAGGACTTTCTTCTTCGGTATTCGTGCTTTCTATTTCATTAAGTACTGGTGCTTTCCTTCTTCTCGACCCAAAATCTCCAAACATGAATCTTTCAAAATCAATTTTTTTAACCTCTTCCAGCCCTGTTTGTTCCTCTGCAAATTGATCTGCCATTGGTAAACCTCCTTGATAGATAAAACCCTTGATATCTTGTACCTACTGAATATGAATGCATTCAAAGAATTACTGTTTTAATAATTTACGCAAAAGCAACCCAACTTGCATAGGCATATGCGCAGTAAATAAAAAGATCATATAACTTATTGCACAAAAAAAACCTAGATACCAAAAAACTGATATCCAGGCGCTATTTTATAGTCTAACTGTCCATACCAGGAGGACAGTGTCCACGCGTGGTGACAGGCACCATTGTTGGTACCATTATTGGCACCAACACTACTCCAGTTCTTCTTCCTGGCTGAAGTAGGTTTGGATGTGTTGTTCGAGGTGGTGGAGGTTTTTTTGCCAGAGTTCTGTTGGGTTTTGTTTTAGTGATTGTAGTGCGCTTTCGATTAGAAATGGTCTTGGGTGTTTTGTGTGAATGATTTCATCCAGTACGAATTCTAATAGTTCATTGTATTTTTCTTGTTCTCTTTCGTCTGTTAAACATTTTGCTATTGAGGCTTTCAGGGGTCCGACGATTTTCAATAGTTCCTTAATCATTTCATGATTGTTCTTTCTCTGATCTGGAAGCCATTTTTCCAATAGTTCGGGTTCATGTAACTGATCCTCGGTCATTGCCACGTCCTCAACCATCTTAACCAAGCGTGCCACACTATATCGAACAACATCATTCACTTTTTCAAATGATTGATTAGCCAGTCTATTATATAGAAGATTATGTTGTAGAATTCCCGTAAACATAATCGCACAATCCAGTAGATATGGTTTCTTTTCCTCACCAAAGATGTCGATGAAACGACTGAACGTCCAATTAAGCGACTTTAAGCGGCTTTGTTTAACGTATTGTTTAAGGTCAACGTCATTTGAAGACATCACCTCTTCATATAGCGCAATAAGCTTATTTCTTCTATTCGTTATCATTTGCAATTGGATCTGTTGAGTAAAAATCTCAATATCAGCTGGATCTTGACCAAGTAGCAAGTCATTCCGATCTTTTTCTAGCTTTTTATAAATGGTTTTATATATTGCAATCAGTAGTTCACTCTTTGATGAGAAATAATTATAGAAAGTTCCTTTGGAGATGCCACTGTAATCTAAGATATCCTGAATCGATGTTGCTTGAAATCCTTTTTCAATAAATAACTGATGGGCCATTTTTATGACATGCTGCTTGCGATCCTTCATATAATCACCTTTTATTTGAATTATACAACGTGTATAAAAATATACTACCTTATATAGAACATCTTTACAAACCCATAATTTGATAGGATTAATCTATTGCAAAAAATGTACTTCCATTATATTATTGTGTAAGTATGAAATAGGAGTATAAAAAAATGTACTAACAGTTTACAAGGGGGTAACATAAATGGAACAAACAAAAGTTGATACACAACGTCCCCCATACGGGATCATAGCTGTCCTGATGGTAGGGGCATTCATTGCATTTTTAAATAATACTTTACTTAATATCGCTCTACCTTCAATTATGAGCGATTTAGATGTTGATCCATCAACCGTTCAGTGGCTGACCACTGGGTTCATGCTAGTGAATGGGATTCTAATCCCAGCTACTGCATTCCTAATCCAAAAATACTCAGTAAGAAATCTATTTTTGGTTGCCATGGGGTTATTTACCATCGGGACTATTTTAGCAGGATTTGCCCATTCTTTCCCGCTTTTATTAGCAGGACGGATGACTCAAGCATCAGGATCAGCTATCATGATGCCGCTCTTAATGAATGTAATGTTAGTGAGCTTTCCTGTTGAAAAAAGGGGAGCAGCGATGGGGATATTCGGTTTAATATTAATGGGTGCACCAGCCATTGGACCAACGCTATCTGGTTGGATTATTGAAAACTATGACTGGAGAATGCTTTTCCACTTTATCACACCTATTTCCATTGCAATTGTTTTACTAGGCTTTTTCTTACTTAAGGATAAAAAGGGAAAAGTGGATATCCGTCTCGATATTTTCTCCTTATCACTTTCAAGTATCGGGTTTGGTGGGCTGTTATACGGCTTTAGCTCCGCTGGTAAAAAAGGCTGGGATAGTCCGCACGTCTATTTGACAATCATCATTGGTGTCATCTCATTGGCTTGGTTTATTATCCGTCAATTGAAACAAGAGAAACCTTTACTTAACTTTAGAATTTTCCAATTCCCAATGTTTGCTTTATCTTCAGCGATCTCTATGGTGGTTACAATGGCGATGTTCTCGGGTATGTTGTTATTGCCAATTTATGTTCAAAACCTACGAGGAATCTCACCAATGGATGCAGGGTTGATGATGTTGCCAGGTGCCATTCTAATGGCAGTAATGTCACCAATCACAGGTGTACTGTTTGATAAGTTTGGAGGTCGTATTTTAGCAATAACTGGCCTCGTAATTACAGTGGTTACAAGTTACTTCTTTAGCCAATTATCATTTGAAACGAGCTACTTTCAACTGATTATGTTATACACTGTTCGAATGTTTGGAATGTCGATGGTTATGATGCCAGTATCTACAAATGGTTTAAACCAATTGCCAGCTAGTTTCTATCCGCATGGTACAGCGATGAACAATACATTGCAGCAAGTATCGGGTGCGATTGGAACGGCATTATTGGTTACAGTCATGTCAAATCGTGCAGAATCAAAGGCGATAGAACTTGGTGAAGCAGCAATGGCCAAATTAACCGAGAAGCCAACAGCAGAAGTGATAGCACAGATACAGCAACAAACACTAGCGGCCGCAACATTAGATGGTATTAATTTTGCATTCTATGTGTCTGTCTTTATTGCAGCAGTTGCCCTTGTTTTAGCGTTCTTTATGAAACGTGTGCAAAAAGCAGAGACTGCACTCCCCGTTAGCAAAAAAGTTGCCAAGGCAAAATTAACTGAACAGGTATAGTATGTAGGGAAGGCAGTCTAGTTCTTAGACTGCCTTTTAGTGTTTGATAAAGGTGTAGAATAGTTTTAAAATGAAAGTAGCAACATGCTAGCAAGTTGATAGTAAATGCTAGCTTGTTGATAAAACAAGGGAATGGTTGCTTTTTCGCGAAAAAACACGCAATATTAATATCGTAATCATGCTATAGGAGGATTTGCCATAATGGAAGAAACAAATTCAGGCATTCAATTTACTGAAGTATATATTGAACGCTGCAGCAAAGAATCAGAAACGATGATATCAAATGAAACAGTCGAATTCTTATCTCATCCACTTGTTTATTTAAAAGAGCACAAAGAAGAATTTATTTACTTAGAGTCCCATACCTTTGAACAAATTCGTGTTGATGCAGTTTCGTTAGAAGCCGATGATGTTTTTGGTACATATGATGTGATGTTAGGTTTGAAGCTCCAAAAAAAGGTTGAAAAGATGCTGAAGGAGAAGCTCGAAACCAGTTTACTAGGTGATGGTGCCAAATTTGATTTAATCTTTAGCCAGGATGATGGATTATGGAATTTGAATTTTGCTTTAGACTATGTCGAAGGTTTTCAAGAAAATATCACCCTTGGTGCAGCATTTCAATTAATTTATCAATTTTTATCGGACTTGGTTGAAGCAGTAAAAACCCTAACCAGCAAGTAATGCTGATTAGGGTTTTTCGATAGGTATGGTAATTTTCTTAATCCAAGACTGGTTACTAAATTCTCGCGCATTAAATTCTATTTTGTTTTCAAAGACATTTACCACATACCCCTGTGATTGAATTTGATTTTCACCACTTTCAGTTGTATAGGTATAGGCAACAGAGCTGGTATTTACCATGGTAATACCGTCTCGGATGATTGTTTTCGGGTTATTCAAGGGATAATGAGAATGACCGCTAAAAAGGATTACTTGAGGATATTTTTTTAGAATACTTAATAGCTTCTGATCATTGTGCCCAACCCCTAATTCACTTCCGTAAACGGTATTTTGAATGGGTTGGTGGAGAAAGACAAAAATCGGTTTGTTCCTACTTGCTTGGACTGCTAAAGTTTCCTCCAGCCAATCTAATTGTTTCTCTGAGATATATGCGGAATTAATGGTAGCTGGATCCGATGACGCCGCTGAAATCGTCTTTGGAGATTTCTCGCTACCTAACACAACAAAATGATAGCCATTTATCCATTTATCATAATAAAGATGGGGAACATTCATTTTTTCAATGAAGCGCTTGGCTAATTGGGCATCCGAAACTTTATGTTTTGGATATTTTAAACTCTCATACCAATCGTGGTTTCCAAGGATCGGTACGAGGTTACTATTTGTTTTTCCATATTGGGAAAGAATATCGTTGAATAAATCATATTCTGCTGGCAAGCCTCTATTGGTCAAATCACCAACCACTGCTAGAGTCTCATAATTCGGTGCGATGGCCGATAAATCCTGTAGGGCATGTTTAAACTTTGCGTTATAGTGGAGCTTTTTTGGATGGACGTGTGTATCACTAATAACTGCGAATACTAATTTTGGTTTATCTACAGCTTCTGGATTAAATGCAAATACAGAATGAGGTACAATTACGATCAAACATTGCAGTGTGATAACCAAAGAAATAATTCGCTTTACCACCATTAGTCTAACCTCACTTAATTTGGTAATTATAGTATGTACAAAATGGTGGAAACCTTGCATAATTTTACTTATGAATATAAAGAAGTAGTAGGAAGGAATAATTAGATGATATTTTTAGAAAAAATTAAACCTCACTTAATAAGTAATGATCCATTAATTCAAGAAACGGTGCTTCATGCACTACATGATTTTCCAAACGTACCAGAAGAATGGACGAATGAATTATTGAAAGAGGCATTTAGAGAAGAAGAGAAATTGTCCTCAATACTAATCTACATCGAAAATCAGACGATTAATGAAGAGGCAATTAATATTCTTATTGAGAATATTCCAAGGATGGATCAATCAAGGGTTCATTTAGCAATTAATTTATTAGACCATATTGATCCTAAATTGGCTTTGAGATATAAAGAGCCTCTCGAAAAATACAAAAGTAAGGACATTTGGTCTTTATACGAACTAATTGCAAATGGCACGGAGGAAGAAGTGTATACCAAGTATGGAGAAACGCTGAATGCACTTGAACGGGCGAAATCCCATCAGCATGATGTGTACTTGAAAGCGAAGAAACTAGCAGCCTGCATCGTGAAAAATGGGTGGGTCACCGAGAAAGAAATAGAGCTGTTGGTAGAAGATGAATTAAGAAAAAAGTGGATTTCCTATAACGGAACCCTAACCATTTATATGATTGGATTACTAGGACTGGACAAGTATATACCTATACTCGTTAGCTTGTTGGACCGTGATGACGACATTATGCTTGAGGAAGTTTCGGTTGCCTTAATTGGTTTTCAATCAGATGAAGTGGTAAAAGCGGTTGAGCCTTACCTAAAGAAAGAGGATTCGATCATTTATGCGAGCTCGGTAATTGAAAGTATAAAAACTGACCTTGCTGTTAAAGTGTTAAAAGATAGCTACCGGCGGGCAAAAGAATTGGAAGACAAAGATTTACTGATTGAAGCACTTTGTCATCAGCTATCTGAAGAGGCACTTCCAGTAATCAGCGAACATATGAACAATGAATATTTTTCGGGCATGGTTGAGATAGAACAGGTGGTTTACAGTTACTATTCAATATTAGGGTTGAACCATCCTGAACTAGCGTGGTGGAAACAAATTGCACTTGAAAGAGAGATGGGATTTAGGGATGACAGTGAGCAGCGGGAAGTCGGTGCAAACACTCCAGTTCAATCGGAAAAAATAGGTCGAAATGATCCATGTCCATGTGGCAGTGGGAAGAAATATAAAAAGTGCTGTGGGAAGTAAACTAGTGGACGGTGTAAAGTCGCTGTCCACGAAAGAGGTGTTTTTTTGAACAAAAGTATAATGATCATTGGCGTTTCATTAATCTCTTGCCTATTTTTATATGGTGTTGAGCAAATATTAATGGTCAATTATTTTATTAAAACGGGAACAAAAATCGTTTTATTTGTTGGCATTCCAGTGCTTTATTTTTTTATCCTTCGGCGGTCGATAATAAAAGGTTTATTTAACTTTGCTTCTACAAATAAAAGGGACTTAAAAATATCAGTTGCTTTCGGATTATTGGCTTTTTCAATCATTTTCCTGGCATTTTGGATTTTACAAGATTTTATCGATTTGAATTCTATTTCAAACGAGTTGCAAGAAAAGTCTAATATAACTCCCTCCATTTTTCTCTTTGTTGCTTTATACGTTACTTTTGGGAATTCCTTTTTAGAAGAGTTTTTCTTTCGAGGATTTATATTTGTAAATCTATATAAACAAGGTTTGAAAAAAACGGCCTATATTTTTTCTTCTTTACTGTTTTCTGTTTATCATATGGCTATCTTTGTGACTTGGTTTGAATATAAAATTTTATTACTAGCTTTGCTTGGACTTTTTGCCGTAGGTTTTCTCTTTAATTGGTTGAATAGAAATTCTAATAGTTTTATCAACTCTTGGATTGTTCATCTTTCTGCAGATATTGCAATCATCATTATCGGTTTTAAAATGTTTGGGATGATTTAATCGGCAGGGTCTGCTTGTGGAAAGTGATACTCAATTTGCGCATGTGTAAGAGAAATTAAAAAAAAGGACATTTCCAGAAAAACCTGGAGATGTCTTTCTAGTTGATGATGAGGACAACTCGGTAGGGGAGAACGCATATAGTATTATTACTCTCCAGCAGCAAATCGTGTTAGATTCACAAAAAAAATATGAATCTTTTGTTAACACTAAGGTGAAAATTGGCAAGGCGGTTCCCTTGACTATTACACTATTTTAATATATTATCAATTCGAGACATCGGAAATTAGGATAATTAAAGGAGACTTTTTATAAATGAATATTTTAGTAGTTAAAGCAAACAACCGTCCAGCTTCAGAAGCTGTTTCAAGTAAAATGTATGACACGTTCATGGAGAACCTAGAAGGCGTTAATGTAACGACGTTTGATGTATTTGCAGAGGATATGCCTTACTTTGGTCAAGATTTATTCAATGCTTTCGGTAAAGCATCATCAGGCGAAGAAATGACTGACGTAGAACAACGTATTTTAGCTGCAAAACAAAAAGCAATGGACGCTTTAACTGCTGCAGACATAGTGGTATTCGCATTCCCATTATGGAACTTAACGATTCCAGCAAAGTTACAAACATTTGTTGATTATGTATACCAAGCTGGTTATGCATTCAAATATGATGAAAATGGCCAAATGGTACAATTAATGACAGACAAAAAGGCAATCATCTTAAGTGCTCGTGGTGGTATTTACTCAACACCTGAAGCGGCACCAATGGAAATGGCGGCAAACTATATGAAAAACGTCTTCGGCGGCGTATTCGGAATGCAAATCATTGATGAAGTGATTATCGAAGGCCACAATGCAATGCCAGACCAAGCTGAAGCAATAATTGCTGACGGTTTAGAAAAAGTAAAAGCTGCAGCAAAAAACCTAACTCCAGTATTAGTTTAATAGATTATGAAATGTAGTAAAATCAATTGATTTTACTGCATTTTTTTGTTTAGCAGGATTTAACCGACTTCATAACGAATTTAGAGTATTAATTGAAGTTTAGTAGAATAGGGGTTGTGCTGATGAAACAAGCTTTACTAGTAATTGATGCCCAACAGGAATTAATCGAGGGCAATGAAAATGAGAAAAGTGTATGGAATAAAGAGGCATTAGTGGAGACTATCAATTTGGTGATTGAAAGTGCAAAGAAAGCTGATGCCATTGTCGTTTTTGTAAGAGATAAAGATGTGGCTAACGGTGAAGGGGACGGTTTTCAAGTTCACCGAGGAATAAACGTACCGCCCGCGTCAGAGATTTTTGATAAAAAGGCAACGAATTCGTTTTATGGTACACCATTATTGGGATATTTACAGGATCGTGGAATTGAACATCTTGTTATTATGGGGTGTCAAACAGAGTATTGCATTGATTCAGCGGTTAGAACGGCAACGATAAGTGGTTTTGATGTAACTCTTGTAGAAGATGGCCATTCAACAACTGGTTCTTCGATTTTAAATGCTGAACAAATGATCGCCCATCATAATTCTATTCTTCATGGTCACTACAATGTTGATAACTTCTCTGTTGTTAGAAATAGTAAGGAAGACCTGTTTCAGCCCACTCATAATAATTATAGATAAACGATAAAAAGGGAAGCTCACTGGCTTCCCTTTATATTTTTTGACAATTTATTATTAAAAAGGTAAAAGGAGGCTTGTCTTCCGCGTTTTTATGAGGCTCAACAATTACCGACACCTCTAAAAGTCCATAGTTTCCAAATTCCTGGCTTACCGATTCAGTGTCATAAAAAAACATTTTAACTCCTTCAAATACCTCGAAGTAGTCTTTACCTAGTTGTTTGCCATTTCCATACATCGGTGCATCTTTTGAAATCGTAGTAAAAATCATATATCCATTTGGTTTCAACTGATTGTAGCAATCTTTAATAAACTTCTCCCTGTCATGTTGATCCAATAAGTGAAGAAGAGCATATGAAAATATACCATCATAAAGCTTATTATCAAAAGGCATATCAGTTACTGAACCATGAAAAATATTTAAATCCAGCCCGTTTTGTTTTGCCAAATCAATCGCTGTTTCTGAAATTTCGATACCCGTTACATTGATTCCGTTGTCAGTAAAAACCTTTGCATTTCGCCCATATCCGATTCCTGGAAGCAATATATCCTTTACTTCCTTTTCAAGGAAAAAGTCCTTTGTCAAAATGGCAGAGTCGGCAGGTTCAAATCCCCACATCGTTTGTTTTTCGATAAAACTTGCTTCCCAGAATTCTGTCATACATCCATCTCCTTCATATGTTCTCTCAAAAACCGACTTCATTTCTCTATCAGTTTTGGGAGATATACCAAGCTAATCCACCGATTGCAGCAAAAATCACGATGACGTATATAAGTGTTAATCGTATCGTGTTCGGTTTTGTGGAGCTTTTGTAATTTTCATCTGGTTTCCCTAAAAGTGCAAGGGTACCAATTAATGCAGCAATTAACACAATGATGATAAAGCCCATAGCAAAATTCATTTTGGATTCTCCTCCATTTCATTATTTTTTTCCAAATGAACTCAATCTATCGTTTGTTTGAAAAATTAACCTAAATATTTATGTATGACTATTTTTCGATTAAAAGAGACTATCCTCTCTATTTTATGGAATTTTTTTTAAAATTGATAGTGTGAAAAACTTTGGTGGAATATTTGGGATATTGTGGTATTATTTTATTACTGAAAATGAGGAGGAATTACCATGTTAAAAAACAACAAAACATTTCTAAATCATAAAGTAGGAGTGGACTTTTAAGGATTAAAACAACACTCCTACTTAAAAGAGGATACTAAAAATAAACCTGAGTAGGAGATAATTAAAATATGAAACATTTAAAAGGTACATTGGCAGGGCACAATATCCGTGTCATGTTTTGGATTCAATTTTTCGGTGCGATTAGTTTTTTAGCACCCGTCCTGACTCTTTTTTATACAGAAAGAGGCTTAACGTCTTCACAGATTCTTATTGTTCTCATGTTTTGGAGTGGAGCGGTATTACTTGGCGAGGTTCCGACCGGGGTATTTGCTGACCGTTTTGGGGCGAAAATATCGTTCCTAACCGGAACACTCTTAAAGATTGTTAGTATCTTATTGTTATTGGTGGCATACGAACCTTGGGTGTTCTTTCTCTACAGCTTTATTAACGGATTTTCCGTCACTTTCTTTTCCGGTGCGGATGAAGCTCTCATCTATGAATCTTTAAAAGAAAGTGGCAACGAAAATCAAATGGATCAAGCGATGGGGAAAATTGCATCAGCTGGATTTATTTCAATGATTTTT
>JAQSXG010000045.1 GCA_029256785.1 Neobacillus sp. | reverse complement strand
ATAAATATCTTCAGCATTTAAGTCAAAATAACATTCTATGAGATGGTCAATATCTTTAATATCTTTTGATCTTTCTGGTCTATCGTCATTTGCAATGAGTTTTAGAAGGATGATGCCCTCTACTGTACAAACTTTTATTATTTGTCCGTTCCCCATATTAAAATCTTGAACAAATGGATATATCTCTGTGAATCCAGGCATATTTAGCACGAACGTTGGATCTGTCAGATGTACGTTTCTATCTGATTGTTCAATAGCTCCAAATGGTAGAAGATCTACTTCGATTCCTTTTTTGTATATTAGCTTAATAGCTTCACTTTTATGACCTTCAAAGAGCCCAGTTGCAATAAGTGAAGTTTTGACCTCGTTATATTGCCCTTGGTCGCTGATAGTAATAGCAAGGTCAACATCTTTTGTTCTTCTTGTTGATAAGAGCTCTTCATTGGAAGATAGTTGAATGTCTCTTGCTATTGCACCCACGAGATAGAAATCAATTCCAAATTTGGAGCAGACTGTAATCATCTCTGATAACATTTCAGAGATTAAAGGTATTAAAATAGGATTACTTGACATATTTCTCTTTTATTCTTACAGCTATTTCTCTATTACGGCTATCAAAACTACTGTGTAACTCAGCATAGGCGAGCATCGGAGGGACTGTCTCTCCCATATCAGTTATTATGTCTTCGTTCCAAAATGGACGTAGTACTTCTATTTCACCATTTGAATCTGGGATTATTTTTAGATTTTTCATAAGCTCAAACCGATCTGTGCTGGTATATATTGTATATATTTCTGGTACTAGGTGCTCAGTTAAAATTGCTCCTGCTGTTTCTCCCCCCCAATAAATATCTGGGTAATTTGAAATAAGTTCATGCCAGTTATGGCGGTCTTCTTTTTTATTAAATCTAAATCTCCCAACAATTTGCTTAGGCCTTAATACAGTTCTATACATGTCCGACCATTTGTTTATCAATGTGTTCTTGTTGTCTAATGACAAGTAGGGGCGTCCATTACGTGTACCCGTAATGATGTAGTTGTCCCTTTTCATTTCTGAAATGAAATGTCCTATATTTCCAAGTGCTACACCTGAAGTATACGCCATATTACGATAAGATGTGTTCAAAATTTGGGGATCTGTAAGGACTGCGAAGAGAAACTTAATGCCTGCAGGCGCCCACAATTTACTATCCTCACTATGTTTTGGCTCTGCCGTTTTTTGATCACTTATAAAAATAAACATTCCAAGCGTTTCGATGTAGCAATTTCCTGAAGTTTCCAAATAGCAGATATTCCTCTTACGAAGTTCTTCTTTCATTGGTGTTGGAATATATTTTGCGATCATTATGATTTTGCTATCAGTCAGTTCTTGCCTAGAAATAATGTTATCCAATGAGGCAGTTCTTACTTCAGTTTTTACTTCAGCTTCCAAAATACAATTCTGTTTTCCCTTTTCAAGTTCTATTACTGCATCGAAGTTTTTGCCCTTGCTAGGTGAAATATTTAGTATTTGGGCGCTGACTCCCGTTAATTCTGATAATTTCTCTAATGCTGGGATGACTATATTCTGCTCTTTCATGTTCATTATATTTGATTGTTCACGAAACATGAACAATCAAATATAATGAACATTTGTCTAATTTTATAAATTAATAGAGCTTTTTGTTCAATAAAAATAAGTGTTCATGTTTCATGAACACTTATTTTTATTGAACACTGTAGAGTGGAATATTAGAGTATTTAATTGGCAATTCAGCTATTCGATTTTATAAACTCAGCAATTTCTACCTTTTTTGAAATTGGGAAAATCCATCCAGATAAACCCTTATTCCATTTTCCGCCTAATTCTCTTAAATCATCTTTAATAATAGAGGTGTTTCCTTTTACCAAAAATGACTTAACTTTACCATCTTTTTCGTAATCTTCTATATAGATACTGTCTTTCTTAATAATATTGTTTAACTCCTTAGCTTTCTCGGCAATTTCTTTCTGAGAGGGGCGTTTTATAGGATTATTATCCATTAAATTTTTAACGTTAATAGACAGTTGTCTTAATAATTGCTCTCTGAAATCTGCTAAATTATTATATGATCCTGTTAATCCAATTTTTCTCATTTTTTTTTCAAAATCTTGTAGCGCTTTGTACTGGTCGATTTCAATCTTCTTTGGATCAATAGCTCTTGAGGAAAAATATAGCATCGCGGGCTTACCATTTTTTACAAACCATTCAATTTCTTCAGCTGTACCACTTTCACTACTTCCGGTTGGAGAACCCAGCCGCGTCCAAAAAACACCTATGACCATGTCACAGCTGGTTACTATTTGATTGTTAATAATCCCTTGTGGTCTGTCTCCTAACATCGGCGCAGAATGGGTTTCCCATTTTATCGGTAATATTACTACATTACTGGATTCTGAATTGTTATTATTCCAATCTGAGATAATTTGAGGAATTGAAATGCGTTCCTCTTCGACGTCTCCAGGACTCGCTATTAAAACTTTAAATACTTTTGCTTCAAATGCCATGTTGAGTTATGAATTTATTATTACTAATACTTTTTTGAAATATTTTTACCCTCTGGTTATAAATGCTTTAACCTCTTTAATTCCTCTTGAATACATACCTACATAATTCTTGATTTCTTCTCCAGTAAGATTCATAGCTCCTGATTTTATAAATTCTAGCATTATTTTTTTCCTAGATGTGAAACGTGCGGTAGCTAATTCAAATGCTCTGTAATCAGCCCGACTGTTATCGACATTTGATACGTAATCAGCGGCAAAATCGAGATTATTTTTGTGGAGTGATGCTCTTCTGATGATGCATGGAACGCAGTAACCACATTGGTTTTGGATCTTATCTCTCTTTTTAGCGTTAGCAGATTTTGTCCATTGTTTGTGATAACCTGGTTTTGAGCAAGAAAGTGTTTTTCTGATATGTTTCTTCACAAAATCCTTATTTATACATTTATCAAGCATCTCGCCCTTTGTCTTAAACCTATATGGATTTTCAATTCGATTACTAATTCCTACTTTTTCGAAAATATCGTTCAATCCATTGATATATTTCGGATGAGTCGTTTTGGTACTATGACTCCCGCCTCGAGAAGGGGTGAGAGGTATGTTGAGTGATATTAGGCCATTTTCTGGTATAACTACGTTTATGTTCTCACCAGCAGTATTTGCGATTAAAAGTCCTAATGCTAAGAATACAATTGAACGTGCACGTTGAGTTTTCTCCCCTTTAAGGAATTCGTCTTTTAATCCTTGTACATAGAAATAAAATGGGTGTATATTTTTTTCCTTGTATTCGTTTTTCAGGATTTTTATTAAAGATTTTTGTACAGAAAGCTCCCCTGAATTTCCCCCTTTATGATGAGAAATAGTAGCGATTTCGTCGTGATTATTAATTAGATCATTTATCCCGATGAAAGAATCCATACCTCCAGAAAATAGACAGACCTTTTTTGGCTTAAAAGCAGCACTTTGTAGCTGCGGAAATGATTCACTTGTTTGACGAAAATTTAATATCCATTTATCTCCACTTAAAAATGAAAGTAATTGTTCTAGTTCAGTTTTTACGTTGAGCCATTTATCTAGATTATAAACAGGGACGTAGAGAGAGAAATATCGACTCCAACCATGAACACCAAATTTTTCTCTATTGACTACTTGGTCAACAGAATATACACTTAAAGCGATGTTTGAAAAATCTCCAATTAAAGTATTTTGAGGATTGATCTTATGTTTCCCTATGTAATGAAACAAATTATGTTTAACAATACTCGTGTTAAGAGTACTTATTTCTGGATTAGTGAAAATGGAATCTAGATAATAGCTATCTTCATCTGATAATAAGAATTTATCCCGAGCATTTTCCTTTAGAATTATATTGATTTTCATAGTCTATATCATCGAGTAGGCAAGAGTTAGAATTTCGTTAATTGTCGCATTTTGCTGTTGGAAATTTAGTGTAGCAAAATCCACGTCAGTAAATGTAAGTTTGACCTCTCCATGTATAAAGTCTTTCAATGTATCATTCGCCTTAATTACTTGTGCTTTTGTAAATTTATTATCTTCAAGTGCTTTCGTTACTTCGATTGAAAGCCGTTCAAAAATATAGTTGGAAATGAAGAGATTTAAATACTCCGATATTTCCTCTGTAGTCATTTTATCTATACTTTCAGGCGAACCCGAATAGTTATCATAAAGCTTATACATTGTCTCCGTAACAGCAGCTTTAGCTGCACTGCCTTCATCAGTGCCATCAATATCATCAAAGATGTTACATAATTTATAAATTGCTTCTTCAGTAGAAACACCAGTTAGATCTCCTATTAAGAATTCCTTGCAAGTTTCAACAAAACCTTTTTCAGCGACAGTAGTCAGAAAATTTAAGAGTTTTCGAATTCCCTTTTTTCCGCCTAAAGCTGATTTGGCTAACGTTTTATTTCCACCATTTGCTTTTCGGTATTTACCTGTTAACTTTTTATATACTTCAAAGGTTGGGGTCTTTATAAAAGCGGAATAGGATCTCTTTACATCTCCCCAAGGTTGTAATTCTTCTTGATCATCTTGACTATCAATATTTGATGTCTCTTCCATGTTGTCAGATTCTTCATCTGACCAAGGGGGAATAGGGGATGATATTCCCTTAGGTCCTATATTAGATTTTGATGTGCCCATAATTACAATTTAGAAAGTTTTGATTTTGCAGCTGTTGATATTGCTTTAATATCACAATTAGCCCATTTTGTTAAAATAACTTTTTGAGTTGGTTTTAGCTCTTCTAGTTTTGTCACAGTAATGATATGGGGAATCATTGTTGATACTACTGACTTAAGTGGTAAATTTTCGAGAAAAGCATAATATTCACTAACTAAATTTTGATTTTGTTCTACATAATTTGATATTAAAACACTTAATCGCGATCGAGCTTTATCCACTTCCTCTTTAAGATATTTCTCAAAGAGATCTTCTAGTATAGCCATTTTATCCTCCTCCAGGAGTGATTTACTGCGTTTAATAGCTGCTTTACTTACTAGATCAGCATCTAACATGTCAGCTAATATTTCTTTTGCTTCGTTTGATAATCGTTTGTTCTGTTTTATCTCAAGAATTTTACTTCGGATAAAATAGAAATAGTCTTGTAAATCTTCAGTGGCTAATTTTGGATCTACTGATAACCAATGTTTAGTCCATTCATCTGTTCTAAAAATATTGAGATTATCTGGAACTTCAGATTTTTGATCTTCTAAAATTTCAATGATATCATTGTTGCTATTAAGTTCCTTTGCCAGAAGGTTAAAAGATTCAGGTTTGAAATATTCTAATAACATCAGTTTAGCCATTACAACTTTTTTTAAGATAATCCCCTTTGCTTTTGACATGTTGATTCTCATAATTAGCATGTTGAGAAAGCGTTTACATTGTCGGGGATTTCCACGTAGGATTTGTACCAGGAGTGGATTTAAAAGTGTGGTTAGAAGTAGATCCTCTTTTAGTCCCTCTGTGGGATCTTTTATAAAAATATTGTGATTATCAAAATTGAGTTTTGAGGAATATGGGTCATTACTGTTCAAAAATATCTCAGACCGAATTTCATCAAAGTTATCTTTACTTAAATGTTTCTTTAAAAAAAGAAAATTTATGTAAGTTTCGTATTCTATCGAGTTAAGAGAGGGAATACGAATAGGAATTTGAATTAGCTTTTCCAAATAATCCTGACTTACGTCATAATCAGAAGATGGTAAATTCGGGAATCTACTCTTTACAGCATAATTAATTAGTCTTTCATCTGCCGCTATTATAAATACAGTCTTATCTACAAATAAAAATAATTTTATAGCTTCAAGAGTAGCTATTACTGTTGCTGGGGTACACCTGTCTAAATCATCTATGATAACAATTATTCTATTTAGGCCGGTTTCTTTAATTAACTTGGCAAAATCTTTATGAAATTCTTTTATACCTTTATCTATTATTTCTTGTTTTTCATCTGTATCTTCGTCTAGGTAGTCTTTTATGTCAAACGGCTTATTAGATATACCGAAAGCTTCAATAGGAATCCCGGACTGGGCATTCAGATACATACCTAGTCCTAATTTTCCAACTGTAGTTATGGTTTTTAACCATTTTACACGTTTTACTAGACGTGAAATATATTTTATGGCTGCTTCATCCCATTTTCGTGCTTGAATTATTTCTTCAATTAGAGTTTCAAGTAAAGCAACTTTAGCATCTTCATAACCTTCAAATAACCAACCATTAAATTTAACAACGAGCTCATCTTTGTTTTTTATATGGTCAGACTCTAACATTTTTATAAGGCTTGATTTACCACTTCCCCAATCTCCGAAAACACCTATAGTAGTAGGTAGTAGGTCGTCCTGGGATATAATTTCATTAATGGAAGTTTTTAAATAGGTAAAATCAATTAAATCTTCTAGTGATTCGTTATCATTCCACATTGTAAATCTATTTTTTGTAAATATTTTTAGGGTTTACTTAGAAGATTCCAATTGATACATGGTTTTGTCTAATTGGTTACTTTGCCCTTTTCATTATAGTAACTAGCTTCACCTAAAATAAAAATACTTTCTTTAACTAGCAATTTTATTTTATGAAATTGAAGCAGCTTACCTATATATTGCTAGTCGATATTCGGGACTTTATTACTGATAATAGAAAGGTAAGCTATAGCTTACCTTTAATAACCAATTTTCATGAATCAATCTTTGAACATTTTCTTGAGATCTTAAATTCAATAAATTAAAAGCTTATTTTGTTGAAATAAGATCATCTAAGGTTATAGACACTTTTTTTATTTTCCCTGATTTACTAGCTGTTTTATCACTGTTGAGGTTAATCACAATAATATAGTAAATCTTACCTTCGAAAATGACTCTATTTGGCCAATTTTTTTCGTTTTCTGCACACTGAAATTCAAAGTTTACAGCGTCTAAATTAAATACTACCAGATATCCAACCTGTTTATGGTAGTCATTAGCATATTTTACAATTTGAGAAAAGCCTTCGGCTATACGGTTTTTTCTGTAATTTTTGCTTTCGTCATAGATTTTGATTTCTAAAACTAAAGGGTCGTCAGTATGCAACATGCTTACTACATCTGCTCTACCGGAAGCAGACAATGGTGTAGAAAACGGATAGTCGATACCCTGGTCGTATAAATATAAACGTAGGTCTTCTTCCAGCTTATTTTCTCCAACATGACTATGATCATTATATAGACTAACCAACTTTTGTTTAAAAAACCATTCAGTACGTAGTTTATATTTTTCAAGTAAATATAATACTGAACTTCCTTCATCCAATTTATCATGCAGATAATTGGTAATTGGGTCTATAAACTCCTCAACATAATTTTCTAGAGACTGCTTATAATCTGATGCCCCTACTAAATCCATAGTATACTCTGTAATCTGTGATTGGGAGACTAGATGTTTTATTAGAAAGTACTTATATACAGCTTCATGTTCTTCATTTTCAAAACTTGGACTCGTTCTATAATAGGGATTAAAATTGTCAAATGCACCTTCTTTAGTTACAAAAGAACTAGCTGAGATGTAGGAATATAAAGTAGGAATGTTTTCAATTTTATCAAAGAAATATTTATGTGAGTTATCAAACTGCTCAAAACTTGATTTTATAAGCCTGTTTCTCCATTCTTTTAGATTCACACGTAGGTTATGGTTATAATACATCTATTTAAATAGTTTTTTTAGTTTATTAAATTCCTGTTCAATCATATTTGTGTTAAGACGTAGACTAGCATTGCTATCAATAAGTTGGATACTTTTTTTACAATTATGGCAATAGTACAACTCTTCTAATAGTATTGACTGTAACATAATAGAGATACTATATTTACAATTAGGGCAATCCATTTCAATCCAATTATTTCGAAAATTTATCATCTATTACTGATTTTATAAAGGTTCTGTACTTGATTTGATATATGGCAAAATTGAATATCGATAAAATATGATAGATCGTTTTTTGAGTAGTTCTATTAGTATGTTTGGAACTTGTATATATATTAGATATTATACTTTGTAAGTGTCGTTTCTTGATACAAAGAGGACTTAGTATCCATAAAACTTTTCAAACAATTCTCCTTGTTTTTTTCCTACTGCTTTTTCTATTAAAAGAAATTCATATGCTTCAAGAGCAGCCTTCCGGAAATAAAGATCTTTCAACCTATTCTCGTCGAGCCTAGTTTTCGTTGCTATTTCCTCAGGAGAATTTTTGATCGTCTCAAATTGACTCATAAACTGTCCAAATTCGTTACGCGCTTTCGGTACATATTTATCTAGATTGAGGTTCAAATCAGGGTAAACGACTTTTGTGGCTTTTGCACAGGAATCACCGAAAGCTTTATATATTTTGTAAAATACTTCAGCGGTTAAACGCTCCACATGACCATTTTTAAGTTTACTAATTTGGCCTTTAGACAAACCTGTTTTTTCAACCAAGTTTTTATCCTCCCAGCCTAATTTTTGTAGTTTATCTTTTATATAATTATCAATGCTATGATTCATTATTTTTTTTGTTTCTTTGATTTTATATTTTGTAATAAAGAAACTATTGAGTATATTTGTATCCAATAGTTGAACAATATTGACGCGATCGATTTCGCGATTAAATATATTACGAGACTCGAAGCTTGACTAACGACCACCTTCGGGACGGTAAGAACTGCCCTTTCAAAGGAAAATGCTATATTTGTATTCTTCCTTTAGGGAGGGGCATGCCTTACTGGAAAACTTTTAGTGGTGGTCGTTTATCAAGCACTAGGAGTGAGTACAGTAAGGCTTTGCCTTTTAATACCTCCTAGTGTTGATGTCTCATCGATAGAAAACTATATTATGAGAACGACACCAGTTAAAATTCTAACTTACCAGTGCCAGATCAAGGATCGACTCACTTGGTATTCCGCCAAACAGCATTTCAAAAATTTAATCCGAGCGCCGGATTAAACGTTTACCATAAACAGCACGAGACGGGAGAGGAGCCAATAAAAAATGGCTTAGTATGGCTTATTCACACGAATAACCAAATTCCCCTTTGCGTGTCTGCCACCGACCCTTACATCAATATATAAATAGAGAAAAAAGGCAATGAAGATGGCTTGTACTAAATAATTGTTTCGCAGCTTAAATTTAGTCAAATTTTTCGTTGAGGACAAATTTCTATCTAAATTATTGTTGTGATACAACAAAAGGGTCGGTTCTTCCTATTAATATGGATGCCCGTGACGAACCATATATATAACCGAGTGATAAAGAGTAAAACGGCATTCTGAGGTTTAGTTAATAAATTTTTAACAGTGTGATGGATTCGGTCTTTTGACTCGATAGGGGATTTTTTTGGTCCTTTTTTCAAACAGCCCCATACAATCACACGCCCTCAAAAGCCAAAAAAATGAACAAGCTTTTTAAGAAATTGGTCGCCTTTGATATGGCCATGTACGAAATCCATCATTTGGAGTACGACCCTGTAACATGTATTAAAGAGTTCTGGAACTGTTACGACATGGATAGCTGTCGCAACCATATTGTCGAGCTCCTGACGATTTACCTGGATAGGGAAAGGAAGGTAAATCCTGCGATCAGTACAGCTGATGTACATCACTTTACTATTGCCTTATTCCGCATGCTAATGGCTTACTTTATCGTCCATTATCAACGGATCAATCTATCGGGAATTGAAATCTCATTTCTGCGGAGTAACAGGTTTATTGCTTGCGAACTCGAAAGCAGTAAGGAAATCTACGACTTCTTTTACCAGCTATCTCAAAACCACTAACCATTAAATTATGAATACGTTAAAATTATTGACACTAGTCCAGATATATATAAATACCTACATCTGCCAAGCACTGACCAGATACTCGAGCAGATCATACTGTAAGGGTACTGGTCGGGTGCTGAAAAAAAAGATTTCTTCGACTGGCCTGCGGGCGTTGTTCGGGTGGCCTTCGGGCCTTCTCCGTACCATCGTCGGCTCTTCTTCGGGAGCGCTTCGGCTGCTGGTCGGCTACTCTTCGGGACGTTCCCGAAGCACACTCGAAGCGGACTCGAAGCCGAGCCGAAGCGTAGCCGAACCTGTCTCGAACGAGTCCCGAAGAAGTCTCGAAGCGTTGCCGAAGACCACCCGAAGGAAGGCAAAAGAAAACCTGCGAAAAGGACGAATTTGCTCAGGAGATGCTAGATACTTAACTGGTCTATTCCTTGCCGTAAAAAGCACTATTGATTCACGGTTAAGCTACCGGGAGTGTACTGATAGTGTACCAAAAAGGTACTGGAAAGGTACTAAAGAGCTACTAAAGAGGTACCAAATAGCTACCAAACAGGTACAGGCTTTCGGTAGCTTTCTGGTGAACTTCAGGTATAAGCTTGGCCGTGCAATGGAAATGCCTGCTAAAATGCATAGTGGCGATTTGGTAAATGGAGCGTATGGATGCTGTTTGAAATCAGAAGGTTTACAAGCGTTCTGTGGTACTCGAGTGTGTAAGAACGAGTATTTAGCTGTTCAACAGAAATCAACCGTTCAGAAGGCTTTAAAATGTGTTATTTATCTAAGTAGTTATAAAAGGTGTTTTCGCATATCATTGCCATGCCTATTTTTAGTTATAGTTTTTCAATCATCTAATTTTTCTTTTAAGGCATTGAAGAGCATCAGAGTTCTTATGGTATTAGCTCTGATGGTTTCTATGTTTAGTTTATTGGCTCAGACGCCCCGCAAGGACAGCGGGGCCGATGGGCTATCTCCAGTCGGGGCAATGTCTATTGGTGATCGTGTAGACGATGAGTTCTATAGCCACATGCACAAATCTGTTGATTGGCAAACAAAAGCAATTAAAGAGATAAACCTCAAAGCACATAAAGATAAACTTATCATACTAGATTTCTGGGCTTCATGGTGCAGCCCTTGCTTAAGTTCCTTAAAAAAAATCGATTCACTCAAAAAAACATGGGATGCGGATAAAGTGATCGTAATCCCTGTTGCTTATGAGCAGTTGAAAGATATCGATCGAATCTTAGCATATTTTAAATGGGATTATACTACCATATTTCAGGATACTTACCTCAAAACACGATTTCCTCATCAAGGATTGCCGTTTATGGTATGGATTAAAGATGGCCGGATAATAGCGACACCAAAAACAGGATATGCAACAACAGCAAATGTAAACGCTGTCTTAACGGGCAAGAATCTGGAGGTATTCAATAAAACAGATGTTAAACTGATCGATACCGCTCGAGTGTTTTTTACGAAGGAAAATGGACAGCCAGATCGAAGCTTTTATGATACCAAGGATGCAAAATTGGTCGGATATATCCAAGGCTATAGTGAGACCAATTTTAATGTTTTTAAAACCAAAGATTCTTTGACTCTATATGTCATCAATTCGACCATAGACCGAATCTACAAGGAAGCTTACATGGATATAATCTATCCATATCAGTCCAAAAAACAAACGCTCCAATGGGAAATAGGGGCTGATTTTCTGCCGTATCTAGAAAAAAGCAAACCGAGGGAAAATTGGACTGGGGATCTTTCTAAAGATAAACAGCTTCAGCAATGGAAGAGCATGCACTGCTTTAGTATGATGGTGACTGTGCCACGTGATAGCGGAATCACTGGGGCTAGGTCAAAAATGCGTAAACTATTGGCTAGTTCTATCGAACAGAAATTTGGCTTGTCACCGCAGGTCAAATTCGGAATAACACAACGTTATCCGGTTTTGGCACTGACAGAAACGAAGCAGTCTGCAGAAATAAAGCTTTCACAGCTATTGCGGACCCCTCCAAAGAAAGGCTTTGAAAACTATGCTGTTCCTTTTGGCGACCAGCCGCATTTTAAGTTATTTATAGAGAATGCGCTCCAAAATATAAATTCATTGAGATTGACAGAATACCGGATATGGGATCGTACAGGAATAGCGTCTGATTTTCCTGCTAAATTTTCTTTTCCCGTGAATCTTGCTCAAGAGCAGAAGTTTGCCAATGTGCAAAATCTGCTGAAACAATATGGCCTACAGATCCTGGTCGAGGAAAAGCCAATACCTTATTTATGCATCGGTCAGTTAGCTGATCATTCAAAATACAATGACCATGAAAATCTGTAGATGTTTGTTTGTGTTCATATGTAGCATATGGACTTTAGGATATGCTCATGCTCAACACGGGGTGATGGGCATCGTAAAAGACAAATCGGGAAATGGGCTCAGTCATGTCAGCTTAAAGCTTATGGGATCAGGGAGATTCATACAGGTTGATGAGCTTGGGCAATTCCAATTTTCATTGGTCAGACCTGATACCTTATTGGTGACCCGAACGGGAAAAATAGCACAACGCTTATTTGTCGACCCCAGTAAAAATAGTTTTTTTGAAATAGTCCTACAGGAGAGCATCAACATGCTTCAAGAAGTTGAAGTCTCAACAGGATATTATAGCATTCCAAAGGAGCGGGTGACAGGCTCTTTCGAGACGATTAACAGCGATTTGTTGAATAGAAATCCTGATCCTAATATTATTGAACGGCTCGAAGGGATAAGCTCGGTATTACAGTTTGACAGGACTATTAATTCAGGAGAATTTTCAACAGATCCTAAGTTGCGGTTGAGAGGACTGAGTACGATCAATTCTCAGACTGAACCATTGATCATTTTGGATAACTTTCCTTATGAGGGCTCATTGAATTCGATTAATCCAAATGATGTGGAATCCATCACTTTACTGAAAGATGCCTCAGCAGCGTCTATATGGGGTGCTAGGGCAGGGAATGGTGTAATCGTCATTACCACAAAGAAGGGAAAGTTTGAGAAATCTAATAACCTGATATTTGGTAGTACATGGCAATTGTCCCAGCGACCTGATCTTTCATATTCCCGTGATTACCTTCCTTCGGCTGCGATGCTTGATGTAGAAGATAAGCTCTTTGAACTGGATAATTTTGATGCTTCGGATTATTCAGCGTTGCCAGAATATATTTCCTTGTTAATGGGGCGTAAGAACAACGCCATTTCGGAAAAGGAGTTTGGGGAGAAAAGGGGATGGTTTGCACAGCAAGATCTTAGGAAGGATGCGAGCAAATATCTCTATAGACCCGCATTATTGCAGCAATATGATCTGGCCATAAATGGCGGTGGATCTATCTATAGTTATTGGCTCTCTTCATCTTTCTCCAACAACAACTCCAATGTTAAGGGCAATAGCAATAAGAGAAATATCCTTAGCCTTCGCAACCAGATCAAACTGACAAAAGATTTGGATCTTTCCTTTGGACTCAATTATGCATGGATGGAAACAAAGAATAACGGTTTGACATTGCAGGAACTAAAAGTCGGGAGCAGGGAGCTCCCAAATTATACCGCATTGGTCGATGAAAATGGCGTTCCTGTTTCTGTTACAGGACGATATGCCAAAGATTATGTGGATCAGGCGGTAGAAAATGGCCTCCTAGACTGGAACTATGTGCCACTTGAAGAGACCAAACTTAGAGACAGGAGATCGAATACAAAAGATCTTATGGTCAACCTGGGGTTGGATTATACTATTTTGGATGGCATGAAGCTTTCGCTGAAATATCAAAATCAACGGCTCCGTACGGATCAAACCAATGTTTATGATGCAGGATCTTATTATGTCCGGAATCTTGTAAATCAGTACACGCAACCCGATCTTAAACGAATCATTCCTGAAGGTTCCATCAAAGAAGGGATTAATAAAGAAGTATCATCCCAGTCTGGAAGGATCCAGTTGGATTTTAATCGGCAATATGGCGAGAAGAATGTAGTCAATGCCATTGCAGGAGCAGAGCTTCGTGAGACCAAAAGCTTTTCCAACCCCGGGTATAGACTGTATGGCTACAACGATGAGGTATTGACAGCGCAATCAAACCTGGATTATACCACATTTTATACACTGAGGCCTCTGGGTTCAGCGACGGTACCTTCTGCGCCAACTGGGATGGTTTCATTGACAGATCGATTTTTATCGTATTTTTTCAATGGTGCCTATACCTACGACTCCAAGGTGTCGCTTACAGCTAGCTTGCGTTGGGATGCGTCCAACCTATTCGGTGTCAAGACCAATCAAAAAGGAGTGCCACTTTGGTCTGTGGGTGCTGCGATTAATTTGGATCGTTTCGATGGGATGAAATCAGATTGGATAAATAACCTAAAACTAAGGACAACATATGGCGTAAGCGGCAATGTAAATAACACAGTGAGTGTCTATCCAATTACTTCATTTTTTAGTGACGTCAATTTTGTTACTCAAAAAAACTATGCACAGCTAAAAAGTGTTGGGAATCCGGGATTGCGCTGGGAAAAAGTACGTATGCTCAATATCGGGCTAGACTTTGGGGTATTTAACAATTTGCTGTCAGGTTCAGTGGAATACTACGAGAAAAATGCAAGTGATCTGATAGGTGTCAATTTTATGGATCCTACCACTGGGATTTTCGAAACATCTGGTTTTTATCAGATAAATAATTTAATGAACTATGCCAAGCTGCGGACCCGAGGTGTGGACCTGATATTAAATACCAACCTTGGTAAGAATCGTTTGAAATGGAATGGCTCTCTTTCATTCAGCTATACTGCAAATAAAGTGCTCGATTATATGGCAAACTCAAATGTGACGATGTCTACAATGGTTTCCACACCGATTCCTATTGTGGGTAAGAGCCTTGATCTTAATTATGCATGGCAATCAGGTG
>JAQSXG010000600.1 GCA_029256785.1 Neobacillus sp. | reverse complement strand
GAGAGATTTTCCAGCTAGAGCCAGTATAACGAGCCATGAATGACTCCTCCTTCGTGTTTTTATTTTGGTAAAATAAAAACCGTTATGAGACGCTTTGATAGTCATTTTGTTTTCATGCACCTTCGCCCTAGCAGCTAAGGGTTACAAGATACACCATCTTTATCAGAGTAATTTCTCTGGAGAGGAACAAAATGGGCCTAAGAAAGGATTCACATAGGCTGCAATATTTTACACAAAGAGTATTATATAATTTTATTCAGTTTTATGTCAAGTTTATTTGGAAATTAGGTTTAATATATAAAAACTGAAAAAAATTCTAAAATATCATATAATTAGTATTAAAAATTTACTATAATGAATATGATGTATATTTTTGGAATTTAAGCCGAAATTAGGTGATATTTATATGGAACTTTGCGAGAATGATCTATTAATAGAGTTAAAGCGATATAAGCTGTTGTTACATTCAGCGGAAAAATTTCATTCTAGTATGGATAAGGAAACCATATTAATGGAAATTATCGAAACGTTAAAAGAAGTATATCCATAGTATAAGTATTTTTTACTATTGTCACAAGACAACAGTTCAAGTGACCTACATATCATTAATCTTGAATATAAAAGTAAAAACCTTTCTGCGATGCAGGCTTATTTATCTGGAACTATTCAGTTAGAGCAGTCCTCAAATGATGGTGACTCCATTGTATATGTACCTTTAAAAGGGAAACAGGGTGTTTATGGAGTTCTCCAGGTTACAGCTCCTAATACAATTGAATTCCCAGCTAATGATATAGAATTTATTAACTCCTTAACTCGTTCTGCAGGAAGTGCTCTGGAAAATGCCGAACTTTATAAGCAATCTAGACAGGCCATTTTCGAGCTGAAAATAATTAATGAGACCTCACATCAACTAAATTCTAATTTACGCTTAATAGATACAATGAAATACATGTCAAGACAGATTCAACAGACACTCAAAGGACAGGAAGTTGGTTTCTTTTTATTCTCTCAAGATGAGAACAAAGTGAAGGCTTTACCTGGCTCCACAACATTCTTTTTGAAAAAACAGGCGGGTGCCTACATCGAATATGTAAAGCGTAAAATACAACTAGAAGAAGAAGCCATTTTTATCACCGATTTTGAGCTTTCAGACTTTAAAGATGTGACAAACTATTGTTCAATCATGGCGGTTCCAATGTTTCAAAGTAAGATTTTAAAAGGATTTACCGTAGTAATGCATAAGGAACCGTTTTTCTTCTCATTTGAATCCTTTAAAATGCTTCAATCGCTTATTTATCCTTCTTCCTTAGCACTTGCAAATTCAATGCTTAGAGAAGAATTGGAGCAGATGATTATTACTGATCACTTAACAAAACTTCATTCCCGAAACTATTTAGATGAGAAAATACAACACTCTATGAAAAATGATGACGAAGGAACTTTTCTCCTTATTGACCTTGATAATTTTAAGGGGATTAATGATACCTTTGGACACCAGATCGGAGATGAAGTATTAATTCAAGTGGCAAATTTAATTAAAAGTAATATTAGAGGCAATGATGTGGGTGCACGATGGGGTGGAGAAGAGCTTGCCCTATATCTCCCAAACGTTTCACTCGAAGCTGGAGTAACAATTGCTAAGAGGTTAGTTGAAAAGGTGGCTGAATGCTCATATCCCTCCATTACAGTATCTTGTGGAGTATCTCATTGGAAAAAGGACCGTATAGATACGTATAATTATCTATTCAAAAGAGCGGATGAGGCCCTTTATATTGCAAAGGGAACAGGTAAGAATAAGGTTGTTATCCAGAAAACGGGTATTAAGGCGAGTTAAGGTACTCCAAAAAGAGGACCTTAACTCGCTTTGTTGAATAGTCATAGTAATATGGAATATAGAAATGTAAGCGTTCTCAATCGGAGGGGAAGATAATGGAGAAGAAGGACTTGCAATTTGAAACGAGAGCCATTCATGGTGGCTATCAGCCGGAGGAACATCAAGGAAGTTTAGTTCCTCCCTTATATCAAACATCAACGTATACCTTCGCGAATAGCGAGCAAGGTGAAAAGAGATTTGCAGGTGAGGAAGAAGGGTTTATCTATTCACGTCTTGGAAATCCAACGGTAAAAATACTGGAGGAGCGGATTGCTGAACTTGAAAAAGGGGAAGCCGGCCTGGCATTTGCTTCTGGGATGGCTGCAGTTTCAGCCGTTTTAATTGCTTTAACGAAAGCTGGTGACCATATTCTTTGTTCTCAAGGAGTATACGGCTGCACGTTTGGATTATTGAATCTGTTGAAAGACAAATATGCAATTGATCATGATTTTTCTTTAATGAACTCCAGAGAAAATTTAAAAAAGGAGATTCAAGAAAATACAGCATGTATTTATATTGAAACACCTATAAATCCAACAATGAAACTTGTTGACTTAGAAATGGTCGCAACAGTTGCAAAGGAACATGGAATTCCTGTAGTAGTGGATAATACATTTTGTTCACCATATTTACAAACGCCGATAACGTTTGGCTGTGATATTGTCATTCATAGTGCTACAAAGTATATTTGTGGACATGGCGATGTCATTGCAGGATTGGTAATTGGGAAGAAGGATTTTATACAACAGGTTTCGCGAACAACACAGAAAGATATTGGGGGGATTATCTCACCGTTTGATGCATGGTTGTTATTAAGGGGCTTAAAAACACTACCAGTTCGTATGGATCGGCATTGCGAGAATGCGGGAAAAATTGTGGATTTCTTACGTAGGTCTTCGAAGGTCGAGTCTATCTATTTTCCTGGCAGCAGTGATTACTCGGATGATGACCAAATCATGAAAAAGCAAATGAAAAAACCAGGTGGTCTTATTTCCTTTACACTCAAAGGAACAAAGGAAACGGCTCAGTTTTTTATGAATCAATTAAAATTAGTGAAGATTGCAGTAAGTTTAGGTGATGCGGAGACTTTAATACAACATCCTGCAACGATGACACATGCGGTTGTGCCAGTTGAAGATCGAAAGAAGATGGGAATTGAAGATACATTAATGCGGCTTTCGGTGGGACTGGAGGCTTGGGAGGATATAAAAGATGACCTCGAACAGGCCCTTGAAAAAATTTAAAGAAGCTCTCCATACGGAGACCTTCAGGCTGTCGAGAAACTCTCGACAGTCTTTATTTTGGCTCTTTCTT
>JAQSXG010000599.1 GCA_029256785.1 Neobacillus sp. | reverse complement strand
ATTTCTGTTATTCTCTGATCTTCTTCCAATAAAAGCCTATGATATTCTTTTTCGCTTGCTTCCTCGATTTCAATTGGGTTCTTTTCTCCTGTCTGCATAGGCACTAATTCCTTTAGAACCTCCTGTAGAAAGGTCTGATCCGGACAGCGGTTGATGAATTCACCAAAGGTATCCAGAATGAAACGATCTGCCAAATCAGTTAAAATAATATGATCTGTATTTTCCTGATGCAGCATGATAAAATTTGCAATATTTGCTGAGGACTTCTCAAAATAGAATGTCTGCCGAGTCCCATCACAACCGTTAACATTGCCAATGATCAATTCCTTTTCCAGGAATTCACTCAGTGGTTGATTGTTCATTTGCTTTTCCCTCCTTATTGGTGCTTAATCTTACAAGGACACGGCAGGGCAGAATTGTCCTGCCGCGTAGTTTCTAAGATAAAACAATTGCTTTTTCTTCATTTAAATGCTTCTATTCGACACTACTCCCCGAAGCTTAGGCAACAGTTTAAACGGTCTGTGGTCAGCAGACCTCATAGGAATCTCACCTCCCCGTGGTTCTCACCGGGCCGCCCCCATTGCGATGTCTGTGGCTGGGCGGAAGTAGCATTATCACTGTCCGTTTCTTTGCGAAACAGCCCACCATGGGCTGTTTTATGACCAGATCTTATCGCTCGTCACCTTCGATGCTATCGGTTCGACGGATTGGTAAGTCTACTTATGTGCCGCCTTACCAATCCGCAGGCAGTCTCCGCGTATCTGTCAATGTCGCTGCCGCTCATCACGGCTGGACAGATCAAGTATTTATGCTGTTGGATATAAAATTTTCAAAGAGCAAAAAGAGGAACATAAAAACCCCCTCACTTACTTTCACGTCCAGCGAGGGGGTTGAGCGGAATAATTTTTAATTTTCCATCAGTTTCTTTAATTTGCTAAGGATTCTTACCTTTCGATCATGTATTGTTCTCTGTGCGATATTTATTTCTCTGGATATTTGATGTTCGCTTTTTCCTTTGAAAAACAGCTCTTTTATCAGTTCTTGCTCCTTTGGTGTAAGCATTTTTAAGCAGGAGAGCATTTTTTCAATTAACACCGCTTGGACTGCAGCATCTTCAACACTTATTTCATCCGATGCAAACTGGTGATTTGAATCCTCCAGACGTTCAAAGGAATCTTCTCTGCTGGGAATGAGAGTAATTGCACAACTAACACAGTCAATATGGTAACGTTCCACCTTTAAGTCATACTGCTGATACTCCATTTTGCGGTCACTTTTTTCCAATACCTCAATAACCGCATCACTTGCTTCGGGATACCTCTCCCGATAATTAATTCTTCTGATTCTTTTTGCCATTTGGCTTGTCCTCCATTTCATGATTTTCAAAATCAAAGAATGAAGAACAAGCGGTGGAGACCTGCATCGGGGTATTGACGGGGTTCTGTATAAAGCGACTTTTTCAGTGACTACTTTTGTATTATTTAGTCGTTGAAACAGTGTTAATGTCGAAACAAAAAAATCAGTACTACGCCAGGTTAGGTGCAGTACTGATTTTTTATTATATTTATTTGTAGGTGGGCAAAGTGTATGTACTCGGCTGTCTTTATCTCCACCTCAAAACACAGTTGTTGGAATGAAGCATACAGATACCCCTCTTATTTAAGCAATAAGCAAACACCGGTATCTTAATTTCTTCCATGTTTAAAAGGTGTTAAAAAAGACAGAATCCTACCCTCAAATGAGGAGAAGTGCCATAAAGCTTTTTCTGGCGGCTAGGCTATCATAGTGCAAGAAACACATTAGATCCTTGGCTTTGCGTCCCCGTTTTTCAACTGGTTTGCCTTTGACATATTTTATTGTGAATAAAACTATTTCTTATGACTACGGGTACTTCTGTTCTTAACGAATCAGATATAACCATACACACACATTGAACATTATAAAACTTGTTAATAATTACAAACACAGCTATCCTTTAAGAAATTCATTCATAATAAAGGAATGCGTTTGTTATTTTCTGTAACTATGTAAATTATAACATGCAAATACAATGAAAACAACGAATAATGACAATTAATACTATCGTTTAATGTGCAAAACGCACTAATTTTATCGTATATGGAAGATTTTAAAGACAATACAACTAACTGATAAGGATAGATATATCTCTGGTATATCTGATGTATGAACAATTATTAAGTCTAATGTTCTTTTTCTGCCATTAACTTTTCTTAGAGTGAGGAGTTCTCATTCACGGTACATCACGAACCAAGGCACGGTCCATGAAAAAAGCAGACCATTCTCTTCGAGGAATGAACTGCTTTTAAGCCTGGATTTACATTTGCTTCCCTGAGGAATAACTCTGTTACACTTATATTTTCTACTATTAAATATCTAATATTCAAAAGATCGCAGTTAACTGCTATTTACTAAAGAATTACATGCCTTTTTATTACATTGGCGGTACTTTCCATTTCGCATAACCAAATGTTGGTTGCCAATCTTCCCCATGCAATTTTCTACACACTCTTACCCATTTAATAATTTTATTACAATTATTATAATAATCATTTAATATTAATTCAGCGTCTTCACTTTGCCATATACGTACCAAATCCTTTAATATATCACACTGACGTAATAAAGTTATATCCACACTAGTAATTCCATTTAAAACACGATGATCCCATCGTCCACCCACCTTTTTTATAAAAATATTTCCATATACAGAAGCCAGCTCTATTAATTTATCCTGCACTGTCTCATACGGCTCTCCTTTGACCTTCTCTAACTCTTTTTTTATTAGCAGAAGCATGTTCTCTTCTGACAATTTATCTGCATTATGTTGTTCTATAAACTTTTGTGTCAATACGGTATTCTCTTCATATAACTTTTTATACATTTCAGGAGTTGGATAAAGCCATTCCTCCATCTCTTTTATCTTCGCTCTTGATTCTTCCGCCTTTTCCTCCAATTTCTTCAATCCGTATTGTTCAACCAAATCTAACAGCCTGTTCAGCACAGCAATCTGTTCTTCTTCGTTATTAAAGGGCAGGAAGTCTAATTTACAGTTTGGATCATCGGTTATTTTCCTTGATCTACCAAACCAATAACCATTGTCCATTTCCAAAGTATAATCATTTCCATGATAACTTCTCTGAATCACTACACTTTGAACCAATCCATCTACCT
>JAQSXG010000598.1 GCA_029256785.1 Neobacillus sp. | reverse complement strand
TGATGTAGTTAATTTCATATGTTTTGTATCTACTAGGGGTGCCCAGAACGCGGGCTGAGAGAAAATTGCAAAATTTTTAACCCTCTGGACCTGATCTGGATAATACCAGCGTAGGGAAGTAGCGAGAGAGTTTACTGTTTTCATGAAGTCTTTCCACTAATTCACCTAGCCAGGTCCTTTTTAAGGGATCTGGCTTTTTTGCATTTTAAAAAGGAGGGAACGGGATGGATAAAACCAGTATTTATACCATTTTACAAAGAGTAAGAGAGGAAAACCCGCTTGTTCATAATATCACCAATGTGGTTGTTACAAATTTTACGGCTAATGGGTTGCTTTCTCTTGGTGCATCACCAGTCATGGCGTACGCTGCACAAGAAGTTGCTGATATGGCGAGGATTTCCAAATCGCTAGTTTTAAATATTGGGACATTAAATCCGCAAACGGTGGAGACTATGATTTTGGCTGGAAAAGCCGCAAATCATGCAGATATCCCCGTAGTTTTTGACCCAGTTGGAGCTGGAGCGACAACCTATCGAACAGAAACAGCACAAATGATAATGGCAGAAATGAAAATCTCAGTGATTAGAGGAAATGCCTCAGAAATAGCTAATGTAACTGGACAAAACTGGTCAATGAAGGGAGTAGATGCTGGAGAGGCAAAAGGCAATATTGTTGAATTGGCAATAGCAGCAGCAAAAAACCTACATTCCCTTGTTGTCATCACTGGTAAAGAAGATGTTGTAACCGATGGGGAAACCACCTATGTTGTTGGAAATGGACACCCGATTTTGACGAAGGTGACAGGCACCGGTTGTCTGTTAAGTTCTGTTATTGGTGCGTTTGTGGGGGTGGAAAAAAATCTGTTAGCAGCTTCTGTAGCAGCTTTATCCTATTATGGGATTGCTGCGGAAAAGGCAGTGAAGACTACTGCTGAGCGAGGTCCTGGCAGTTTTCAGATTGAATTCTTAAATCAGCTTTCGAAGGTTTCTCTTGAGGATATTAATCAATATAGTTCTTTTAGAAAATTGTAAAGGAGTTGCCAAGAATGATTAAAAAAGCACTGACGATTGCGGGCTCTGATAGTGGTGGTGGGGCAGGAATTCAAGCAGATTTAAAGACCTTTCAGGAATTAGAGGTGTTTGGGATGACGGCATTGACGGCAGTTACCGCTCAAAATACACTGGGCGTTCAGTCTGTCTATCCGATGACCGCGGAAGCAGTGGTAAAACAAATTCAATCCATCGGAGAGGATATTGGTGCAGATGCCATCAAAACAGGCATGCTCTTTAATGCAGAAATCATTGAAGCTGTTTCTCAAAGTCTAAAATACTATCAATGGAATAATATCGTGGTTGATCCTGTCATGATTGCCAAGGGAGGTGCCTCCTTGTTACAGCTTGAGGCAATTTCTGCAATGAAGCGATTCCTGTTGCCCATTTCAAAAGTAATTACCCCAAATATTCCTGAAGCTGAAGTATTAACAGGAATGTCAATCCGAACTGATCAACAGAAAGAAGAAGCTGCGAAAAGACTATGGGATATGGGTGTAGAGAATGTTGTTATTAAAGGTGGTCATGATGAAGATAAAAATAATTCCGTTGACCTATTGTTTGATGGAAAAGAGTTCTGCCGATTTACTAATAAACGAATCGAGACGAAGAACACCCATGGAACGGGGTGTACGTTTTCGGCTGTGATTACAGCTGAATTGGCTAAGAATCGAAGTGTTTATGATGCTGTATTAAAGGCAAAGGAATTTATTCAAGCGGCAATTGAAGAGGGGATCGAAATCGGTCATGGTCATGGCCCAACGAACCATTGGGCGTTTCAAAAAGAAAAATGGAAAGGGGTTAGACGATGACGACAATCTTATCAGATAATCTACGGAAAGCACTTAAAGTTTATTTTATTATGGGGAGCGTCAACTGTAGAAATAATAAACCTTCTGAAATTCTCAAGGAAGCGATTGTAGGTGGAATCACACTATTTCAATTTCGTGAAAAAGGAGAAGGCGCATTAAAGGGAGTAGAAAAAAATGAACTTGCGAAAGAACTTCAAGCCATCTGCCGAAATCATCAAATTCCCTTTATTGTCAATGATGATATCGAATTAGCACTCGCAATTGATGCCGATGGTGTTCATATTGGCCAAGAAGATGAATCAGTAGAAACAGTAAGGAAACAGATTGGCAAGAAGATTTTAGGTGTATCTGTACATACCATCGAGGAGGCACAGGGTGCCATTCGGGATGGAGCAGATTATTTTGGAATCGGCCCAGTTTTCCCAACGACAACAAAATTGGATGCAAAGGCATCACAAGGAACCAAACTGATTGAAGCATTACGTGCTAAAGGTTATACCATACCCATCGTCGGAATAGGGGGAATCACTGCTGTTAATGCACCATCTGTTGTTGAAGCAGGGGCAGACGGTGTCTCAGTGATTACCGCGATTAGTCAGGCGGATTCACCACAGTCTGCAGCAAGAGATTTGAGTAGAATAAAATAATAATAATAGGGGTGCTTTTAATGAAAAACACACAAAAGCTTACACTAACGGCAATGATGATTGCTATCGGTACACTTACTAGTAATCTTCTTTATATTCCTATCGGGTTTACTAAGGTTTTTCCCGTACAGCATCTTTTAAATGTACTCTCTGCGGTAATACTTGGACCATATTATGCCGTAGCCCAAGCCTTTGGTGTTTCAATGATAAGAAATATGATGGGAACAGGTTCTATTTTTGCCTTTCCTGGAAGCATGGTGGGGGCACTACTCGCCTCGTTATTATTCTTGAAAACAAAAAAGCTTTACCTGGCCTTTACTGGAGAAGTAATTGGAACAGGCATCCTTGGCGCGCTTCTATCGTATCCAATTGCCACTCTCTTCCTTGGACAAGAAGCAACATTATTTGGATTCATACCATTATTTATATTTAGTTCTTTTGCTGGAGCACTATTTGGATTTATCATTCTTACGGTTTTCTTAAAAAATAGAGTAATCTTACCCGGTGCAAAAAGCGTAGATCATCGCGGCTAATTTTATCGACAATAGGAAGTTAGAAACAATAAAACCTGTCTGCGATTCTTCTTAAAAGAATATCTTTACCAACGAGGTGTGGGGACTTGTCAAATACTTCAATGTTATCAATAAAGGAACTAACCTATGCCTTCAAAGGAACAGCACCAAT
>JAQSXG010000597.1 GCA_029256785.1 Neobacillus sp. | reverse complement strand
GAACGTGTTAGCTCTATATACCAAGTGGCAAACTAACCCGATACCAGTTGAGATGCAAGGAATTACTGTTATATAGTAGGGAAAGCTGTTCCAAACATTGCTACTTGTTTCTTCCCTTATTCCCCAAACACCTACACTGAAAAGCGCAATTATTAATATGTATATTAGTGCTTTTTGAAGTTTAGAAAGTTTTACCACGCTGTTGAATCCTCCTGTAAGCATTTTACAATATTTATCCTTTTAAAAATTGATTTAAATGTTCAATAATGTTTATCTGCTATTTTACTAAAATCAATGTCATCTTCACGCCATTTTCTTTCAAACGTAACTATTACATCAGTACTATCATCATGTGTGTTCCATAGTCCTTCTGCCTATTGTTCAGCTTCAATCTAAATGGAATTCTGCTTGCCTTCTTATGTTCATATTACTTTAACGCCTTACCGAATACTACGTGCCAATGTAAATGCTTTGAATCCTGATAATCCCCTAAATTTGTTATCACCCTGCAAGCTCCGTTTTCGGCTACAACTTGGGAGGCCACCTGTTTAATAACATCGAGCAGTTCAACAAGTATATGCGAATCATTTTCTTCTATGGCAATTAGTGATGGGATGTGCTTTTTCGGGATCACAACAATATGAACTGGATAGAACGGACGTGTGTGATGGGAGGCAAGAACATTTTCCGTTTCATAGACCTTAATAACGGGTGTCTTACCGCTAAGCACTTCTTCACAATAAAAATCATTAGACATAAAGCCCTCCCCCTAACTCATCATATGTAAATAATAAACACTTCGGTAATTATTACTTAATAAAAGTAAATTTCGATTATCATTTATTAATCATCATACCATATATTGGAATATTGGTCTTTAACGATTGGTCAGTGTTAAGTAGTGAAAAAATTTTCTCTTGTGCTTGTTGATTAATGTTTTCAAGGGGTGATTTCAAATGCCGATGCTTGAAAGTATCCGCTTCAAAATGAATCAGATATAACTATGTTTGTACATTAAACACTTTTTAAAGTACTTCATCAAAACAACGAGATAACGTTGAATCTAGCAAACTTTTCAGTTTGTTTTCTTATAAGTATCGTTGGAAATAACAGTCAGAGGGCTGCGATTGCGAGTGTAATCTAAGACAACTAAGCAACGATATTGGAAGAAAGGAAAGGTACAGTTTATATTACTTCAAAGATTACATAAGAGAACCAGTAGGTTATCAATTGGCGGTTGAAGACTTTCATATGTACGTTTCTTACTTGATGCTCAATGAACAAATCGACAAAGGAAAGTTAGCGATACCTTTTAGAGAATCTAAGATACTGCATAGTACAAATGGCTGTAAATTGCGGATAAAAAAAGCTTTATGCGAGGCCACTGAAAAAGTCCCCTTGATGCTAAAAAGGTACAGTCCCTCAAGAAAAGTTGAGGAGGCTGTACCTTTTTTCTGTATAAATAAGCCATCATAGGGAGCAGGAGAGTCAAATTATTCAACAACAATCAACTCTGATCTTAAGTCCATATATAGAACTGTATAACTTAATTATTCCCGGGGACAAAATGATACGGCAAATAAATGAGCTGGTTGACTTCTCATTTGTGTACGATGAACTGAAAGAGCGCTACTGCCTGGATAACGGTCGAAATGCCATTGAACAGATTCGGATGTTTAAATATTTGCTGTTGAAGGCGATCTTTGAGCTATCTGACGTGGACATCGTTGAGCGGTCTAGGTACGGCATGTTTTTCAAGTATTTTCTTCACATGGCACCAGAAGACCGGTCATCAACCCCAATTCCCTGACCAAGTTCGGTAAGCTGCGGTAAATGACTTGAAACTTTTGGATATGCTCATTTGGAAAGTGGTGGAAATTGCGGTCGAGAAAAACATAATTAAGAGCACGGCCATCATCCAGGAAAAATTGCAGTTCCGATACTTTCATTCGATATTCTCCCCCATCTGTACAAATACAACACCCAATAAATCATTTAGATTTATTGGGTGAGATAGGAAAAGTTTATCGGTTTCAAAATGAGTTGATCGGTTTTCAATCTGTAAGCAGAGCCCGAAATACCGCGCCACGCTTACTCTCAGCTAACCTTATGCTCAATCCGCAGCTTGTCCGCCACCATCGCAATAAATTCACTATTAGTTGGCTTCGACTTGCTGATGTTGATCGTATAACCGAACAGGTGTGAAATGCTGTCGATGTTGCCACGAGTCCAAGCAACTTCAATAGCATGGCGGATAGCGCGCTCCACACGGCTTGGCGTGGTTTTGTACTTGTCGGCTATTGCCGGATACAGTGTCTTGGTAATGGCACCCAGGATCTCGATATTGTTGTAAACCATCGTGATGGCTTCACGTAAGTATTGGTAGCCTTTGATATGTGCGGGTACACCAATCTCATGGATAATAGTCGTGATATTGGCGTCGAGATTCTTGCCTTTCGTAATCGGCACTACGTTCGTTCTGCTTGCTGAGCTGGATGTGATGGTTTGCGTATTGGATACCAATTGGCGAATCCGATTGGTCAGTATATCCATATCAAACGGTTTCAAAATATAATAGGAGGCTCCCAGCTGAACTGCTTTCTGAGTAATATTCTCTTGACCGAACGCAGTCAACATGATGATCTTTGGCTGAGGATTCAGATTCATCTCTCGCAGCTTCTCAAGTACGCCTAGCCCGTCCAGATGAGGCATGATGATATCAAGAATTAACACGTCCGGTGCTTTCTTATGCTGTTCCATATAATTCAATACTTCGTTTCCATTGTAGGCCACCCCGGCCACCACCATATCGTCTTGCTCGGAGATAAATTCCGATAGTAAGTTGGTGAATTCGCGGTTATCGTCAGCTAGTAGTACTTCGATTTTCTGCAACTTCATGTCCTCCTTAATCAAATGGCAAAATGGAATTTCATTTTCTCTTTGTAAATGATTCGACAGGTGAATCCAATTTCCTTCTGTCGAAAATTATTTTTGTTTATTTTTTCTGCATTTTATTCTATAATTAATAATTTGTTTCACAATCCCTTAATATTCGACAAACATCCACAAAATAATTACTCAACTGTTGAACACTAAATAAAAAAATCTCAAGACGATTAGCTCGCCTTAAGATTGGTTGATGTCGTTGGTTTTAAGACAATCCCTGCATCCTGCAGCATCCACTCGATAAAGC
>JAQSXG010000044.1 GCA_029256785.1 Neobacillus sp. | reverse complement strand
TTCACACATCCAGGAAGCCCAAATGGTACTTTTACAAAAGAAACAGACATTATGGATGTATGGTTTGATTCTGGTTCATCCCATCAAGCAGTCCTTCTAGAAAGAGATGACTTAGTTCGACCAGCTGATTTATATTTAGAAGGTTCAGACCAATACAGGGGATGGTTTAATTCTTCCTTATCTACTTCTGTGGCTGTTACAGGAGAAGCACCATATAAAGGAGTGTTAAGCCACGGCTTTGTCCTTGATGGTGAAGGTAAAAAGATGAGTAAATCGTTAGGAAATGTCGTAATCCCTGAAAAGGTCATGAAACAATTAGGAGCTGATATTTTACGTCTTTGGGTTGCTTCTGTTGATTACCAAGCGGATGTTCGAGTCTCTGATGCGATTCTTAAGCAAGTGGCAGAAGTTTATCGTAAAATCCGTAACACATTCCGCTTCTTATTAGGGAACTTAGCAGACTTTAATCCAGCCAACGATTTGGTTGCTTACGATAATCTCCGTGAAGTGGATCAGTTTATGCTTGTGAAATTGAATAAACTAATTAAATCTACTCGAGATTCCTATGATAACTATGAGTTTGCTGGAATTTACCATGCGGTAAATAATTTTTGTACGGTGGATTTAAGTTCATTCTATCTTGATTTTGCAAAAGATGTTCTTTCTCTTGAGGCATCTGATAACCAAGAGCGCCGTGCGATTCAAACCGTTCTATATCAATCGTTAGTTGCTTTAACTAAAATTGTTTCGCCTATTCTATCTCATACGGCTGATGAGGTATGGAAATTTGTTCCTTCCGTTGAGGAAGAAAGCGTTCAGTTAACTGATCTTCCAGAGTACCAGGAGCTTGCAAATTCTCAGATGCTTGAAGAAAAATGGACATCATTTATGAAACTTCGTAATGATGTGTTAAAAGCGCTAGAAGAGGCACGTAACGAAAAGATTATTGGAAAATCATTAACAGCGAAAGTTTCTTTATATGTAAATAAAGAAACAAAAGCTTTATTGGATTCAATCCAAGAGAACGTGGAGCAGTTGTTTATCATTTCAGCATTTGAAGTGGCTGGAACGTATGACCAAGCACCAGAAAATGCAATTAAGTTAGATACAGCGGCGATTGTAGTAACAAAAGCCGATGGTGAAACATGTGAAAGATGTTGGGTTGTTACACCAGAAGTTGGAAAAGATTCAGACCACCCAACGCTGTGTCCTCGTTGTGCTGAAGTTGTAAAAGAAAACTATGCACATTTAGCTTAATAGTAAGTCTCATGCATTTTGCATGGGACTTTTTTTCCGATTTTATCCTTCTCCGTTAATTGTTGTTGTGGTTGTCAAATGTTTTTCCGTGTTAGAAAAACGTGGATGTACACAATAAGACAAATGAGAAACGGGGGTAACAATATGGATGAAGTGCAGGAACAACTATTTTTGGAGCTGACATAAATTTAGCAATCAACAAGCTAGAGAATGGTAGTTATGGTCATTGTGAAACCTCTGGAGAACTATTACCATACGACTTGTTGAAAAATATGCCAACGATAAAGTCAGCGAGAGATTCCGATGACTTGGATCACTATTACCGAAAACCAATTGATTCCTCTTTTTTCTAGGCTTTTTTCTCGAATATTGCCGTTTTGCTCAATACTGTGCTAAAATGCTAAGGATAGTAAAGTCTCTTGCTGATGGAGGTATTTCTTAGTGTTTTATTATTTAATTGCAATTTTTATTATTTTGTTTGACCAGGTTACGAAGTGGCTTATCGTCAGCAGAATGCATTTAGGTGAAAGTATTCCTATTATCAATGATTTTTTTTATATTACTTCTCATCGTAATAAAGGAGCGGCGTGGGGTATTTTACAGGGTCAGATGTGGTTTTTTTATGCGATTACTGTCGTTGTTATCATTGGTATTATTTATTACATTCAAAAAGAAGCTAAAGGAAAATGGCTGCTTGGAGTTTCACTTGCCTTCATGCTAGGAGGTGCCATTGGCAACTTTATTGATCGGTTAGTACGTAAGGAAGTTGTCGATTTTATTCATACCTATATTTTCAATTATAATTTTCCAGTATTTAATATTGCAGATTCGGCTTTAGTCATCGGGGTAGTGTTATTAATGATTCAAATGATAAAAGAAGAAAGAGCAACAAAGGAGCTAGCTAATGGAGAAAATGGAACACACCATTCTTGAAGATCAAAAAGGTGACCGTATCGATAAAGTTATTTCGACTTTAGAAGAGGAATGGTCAAGAACACAAGTCCAGCAATGGATTAAAGATGGAGATATTTTAGTAAACGGGCAAACAGTAAAAACAAATTATAAGTGTGCTTTAAATGATCAAATTGAAATAATTATTCCTGAACCGGAAGTCCTTGATGCGATTCCGGAAGAGATGGATTTAGATATTTATTTTGAGGATAAAGATGTTCTTGTAGTGAATAAACCAAGCGGTATGGTTGTCCACCCTGCCCCTGGACATTTGACTGGTACATTAGTAAATGGTTTAATGGCACACTGTAAGGATTTATCAGGCATCAATGGTGTATTACGGCCGGGGATCGTTCATCGTATTGATAAGGATACCTCAGGCTTGTTGATGGTGGCTAAAAACGATATGGCTCATGAAAAGCTTGTTAATCAATTAGTGGCTAAATCAGTAACGAGAAAATATAGGGCTATTGTACACGGAGTCATTACACATGATGCAGGTACAATTGATGCACCGCTTGGAAGGGATCCAAAAAATCGCCAAGCGATGACGGTAGTTGATAACGGTAAACACGCTGTTACCCACTTTAATGTAATTGAACGGTTTAAAGATTTTACCTATGTAGAATGTCAATTAGAAACCGGAAGAACTCACCAAATTCGTGTTCATATGAAATACATTGGTTATCCTCTTGCAGGTGATCCGAAGTACGGACCGAAGAAAACATTGGATATTGATGGTCAAGCCTTGCATGCAGGAGTCCTTGGATTTGACCATCCGCGCACAAATGAGTATATGGAATTTGAAGCGCCTCTTCCAGAAGAATTTCAAAAGTTGCTTAAGCAATTAAGAAATAGTCATTGACAGTTGGGTTAATTGTGAAGTAAGATAACAACAGTTGAATATGCCTTTAAAACAGTCCTGTGAGGCTGAGAAGGAACGGATTAGAAAAGGGGAAACTATGCCCTCTTTCTAGAAATAACACACGTTACCCTCTCACCAAACAGGTGAGAGGTTTTTTTAGTTTCTTAGATAGTGGGGGTAATGATGAACCAAAAAGCAATCGTACTAGATGAACAAGCTATAGGGCGTGCATTAACAAGAATTGCCCATCAAATCATTGAAAAAAACAAAGGAATAGAAAATTGTGTTCTCGTTGGTATTCGCACAAGAGGCATCTATATTGCCGAACGTCTTGCCTCAAAAATTGCAGAAATTGAAGGCAAACCCATTTCAGTTGGTGAGTTAGATATCACTTTATATCGAGACGACTTAACAAAGAAAACAGCTAATCAAGAACCACTTGTAAGAGGCTCAAATATTCCTGTTGAAATTACAGAAAAAAAGGTTATCCTCATAGATGACGTCTTATATACAGGCAGAACCGTAAGAGCGGGCCTAGATGCACTCATGGATCTTGGACGTCCAGCTTCGATTCAGCTAGCAGTCTTGGTTGACCGTGGCCACCGAGAATTGCCCATCCGTGCTGACTACGTGGGTAAAAATATTCCGACATCAAGCAGCGAGAAAATTGTTGTTGAATTAACTGAAAAAGATCAAGTGGACCAAGTAAGTATTTTTGAAAATTAAATAAGAACCCTTTTTAAATGCAGTCCCGTGAGGCTGACAAAGGGGAATTTGTCTTCATCCTTGTTTTGAAGGCATTCCTATACCCCTTTGTACCTTTATGGTTAAAGGGGTTTTTTTTATAAAAAAGAAAGATATTTCTGGAGGAGAAACTTATGAACAATAAACCTATATTAGACGTGGCAGAGACCCCCAATCCAGTTCAATGGTTGACTTTGAGCTTACAGCACTTATTCGCGATGTTTGGTGCGACAATCCTTGTACCCTATCTTGTTGGATTAAGTCCAGCGATTGCTTTAATCACTAGCGGACTTGGAACACTTGCATTTCTTCTTATCACAAAATTCCAAGTACCCGCTTACCTAGGTTCATCTTTTGCCTTCATCGTACCTGTGATAGCAGCAAAGGAGGCAGGGGGTCCAGGGGCAGCTATGGTTGGTGCTTTCTTGGCAGGACTTGTTTATGGAATTGTAGCCCTTATCATTAGTAAGGCAGGACATCGATGGATTATGAAAGTACTCCCGCCAATTGTAGTTGGCCCAGTAATCATAGTAATCGGCTTAGCTCTTTCTGGAACGGCAGTTGATATGGCAATGAACAATCCTGAAGGAGAGTATAGCTTGCTCCATTTTTCAGTAGCACTAGTAACGTTAGCCTCTACCATCATTTTCTCAATCTACGCACGTGGGATGTTAAGCATTATCCCGATATTAGCAGGGATTGTGATAGGGTATATTTACGCATTACTAGTCGGAATTGTTGATTTTCAGCCAGTGTTGGATGCAAAGTGGTTTGAAATGCCCACATTTATTATCCCGTTTGTAAGTTATAAGGTAAAAGTGACATGGGATATCGTCGCATTGATGGTTCCAGTTGCAGTGGTCACTTTATCTGAACATATTGGACACCAACTTGTGCTTAGTAAAGTGGTTGGCCGAGATTATATTAAAGAACCGGGTTTACATCGCTCAATTTTAGGTGATGGAATGGCAACAATGATTTCCGCTTTACTTGGTGGTCCACCAAAAACGACGTATGGAGAAAACATTGGAGTATTAGCAATTACAAGAGTTTACAGCGTTTATGTCATCGCAGGTGCTGCGGTACTGGCAACAATCTTTGGCTTTATTGGAAAAATAACCGCATTAATAGGTACGATTCCAACACCAGTTATGGGCGGTGTATCGATTCTACTGTTTGGAATCATTGCTTCCTCTGGTCTTAGGATGTTAGTTGATAGCAAGATTGATTTTGCTGATAAACGGAACCTGGTGATAGCTTCCGTGATACTGGTCGTTGGAATTGGCGGAGCCATTGTCAAATTGCCAAATAATTTTCAGGTAGAAGGAATGGCATTAGCGGCACTATTGGGTGTATTTTTAAACCTCCTTCTACCTGGTGCTCCAAAAGTAGAAGAGAATATGTTTGATGAAACAGCCTCAAATAATAAGCATAAAACAGCATAAGAAAAACCTTTTAAAAGAAGTCCCGAGAGGCTTATAAGGGTGGAAGTACGTAGATGCCATTAGAGATTACTGGACTCGTATGATTTTTTACACCCTGATCAATTGTTCAGGGTTATTTTTATATAAAAAAATGAAGGGTGGTAGAACATGTTAAATCACTTATTAACCACGAATGAATTAAAGGTGGAAGAGGTTTATCAAATCTTAGCTGATGCACAACGTTTTGCTGATGGAATGAGTTGGCATCCGAGAGGTCAAATGTATGCTGCTAACCTGTTTTTTGAAGCAAGTACAAGAACCAAATGTAGTTTTGAAGTAGCCGAAAGAAGGGTAGGATTGGGGGTTATTCCGTTTGAAGTTCAAACATCAAGTGTTCAAAAGGGAGAAACTCTATACGATACCGTAAAAACGCTAGAATCAATTGGAGTAAATGCAATTGTCATTCGGCATGGCCAAGACCGTTATTTCGATGAATTGGTAGGAAAGGTGAATGTACCAATCATTAATGGAGGTGATGGATGTGGCCATCATCCAACCCAATCATTGCTTGATCTTTTAACAATCCATCAGGAGTTTGGGGAATTTGCTGGGCTGAAAATTGCCATTGTCGGGGACATAAGTCATAGCCGGGTGGCTCGCTCAAATGCGGATCTATTAACAAGGCTTGGTGCAGAAGTGATTTTTTCTGGACCAGCTGAATGGTTTGATAATCGGAGCCTAAATTCATCAAGATTTACACCAATAGATGAAGCTATTAAGGAAGTTGATGTTGTCATGCTCCTTCGTGTCCAAAATGAACGCCATCAAAAGAAAGGAAGCTATACGGCAGCAGAGTATCATCAGCAATTTGGCTTGACATTAGCAAGGGAAAAGCAAATGAAGGAGCATAGTATTATCATGCATCCTGCTCCAGTTAATCGAAATGTGGAGATAGCTGATAGCCTAGTAGAATGCAAACGTTCTAGAATATTTAAGCAAATGGAAAATGGAGTATATGTGAGAATGGCTGTATTAAAACGTTCTATCGAAAACAGGGAAGGAGGAAGCACTAATGAAGATACTTATTCGAAATTCAAGATACATAGCATCTAATGGAAAAATAGATCAGGCTGATATTTTAATAGAAGATGGAAAGATAACTAAAATCGAGAGGCAAATTAAGGACTGTGCAGACCGGATAGTGGATGCAACTGGATTGCTTGTCTCACCAGGGTTTGTTGATTTACATGTTCATCTCCGCGAGCCAGGTGGCGAGAAAAAGGAAACGATAGAAACAGGCACACTTGCTGCTGCTAGGGGTGGGTTCACAACGGTAGCTGCGATGCCAAATACAAGACCAGTACCTGATTCCGAGGCCCAAATGAATTGGTTACAAAAACGTATTCAAGAAACGGCAAAGGTACGTGTATTACCGTATGCATCAATTACAATTCGAGAACTGGGGCAGGAGTTAACGGATTTCGAGCTATTAAAAAAAGCAGGTGCATTCGCATTTACGGATGACGGTGTAGGCATTCAGACAGCGAATATGATGCTTTGTGCCATGCGTAAAGCTGCAGCTTTGAATATGGCGATTGTTGCTCATTGTGAGGAAAACACATTAATAAATAAAGGGTGTGTCCATGAAGGGTCATTCTCAGAAAGAAACGGCTTAAATGGAATCCCTTCCGTTTGTGAATCGGTGCATATTGCTAGGGACGTATTGCTTGCAGAAGCTACTGGCTGTCACTACCATGTTTGTCATATTAGTACAAAGGAGTCTGTTAGGGTCGTAAGGGATGCGAAACGAGCAGGGATTAATGTTACTGCAGAAGTGACACCGCACCATTTATTACTAACACAAGACGATATTTCTTATCAGGATACAAATTATAAAATGAATCCGCCGTTGCGTGATATTTCCGACAGAGAGGCATTAATAACAGGTTTATTAGACGGAACGATTGATTTTATCGCGACGGACCATGCACCACATACATTAGAGGAAAAAAGTGAGGGCATGGTGTTGGCGCCCTTTGGTATAGTCGGTCTGGAAACGGCTTTCCCCCTTCTGTATACACATCTTGTTTTAGCAAATATTCTAACAGTCGAAGAGCTAATAGGATATTTGACGATAAAGCCGGCAGAGTCCTTTCAATTACCATATGGAAAAATAGAAATAGCTGCACCAGCCGACATTGTGCTCTTAAATCTGAATGAAGAGCGTGTGATTGATCCAGAGGATTTCCTCTCTAAAGGTAAGAGTACCCCATTTAAAGGCTGGAAATGTAAAGGATGGCCAGAGATGACCATTTCAGAAGGTAAGATTGTTTGGGAAAAAGGAAGTGTAAAAGTATGAAGGCACAGCTTGTATTAGAAGATGGAACGGTTTTTATCGGGGACGGGTTTGGTAGTCATCTGGATACAATGGGTGAAGTGGTTTTTAATACGGGAATGACTGGCTATCAAGAAATTCTTTCTGATCCATCCTACTGTGGTCAAATAGTCATGCTAACCTATCCGTTAATTGGAAATTATGGAATTAATCGTGATGATTTTGAATCAATTAATCCTTCCGTGAAGGGTTTAATTGTAAAAGAGGTATCAGAGTATCCATCCAATTGGAGAAGTGAACTTACCATTGATGAATATTTTAAAATGAAAAAAATCCCGGGAATTGCAGGGATTGATACACGAAAGTTAACAAGAATCATCCGCCAATTTGGAACGTTAAAGGGTGCAATTTGTAGCATTGAAAATGACCCAAGAGATGTAGTAACCAAATTAAAGCAAACAAAGCTTCCAAATGATCAGGTCAAAAGAGTTTCGACGAAAAATGCTTACCCGAGTCCAGGTCGGGGAAAAAGAATTGTTCTTGTTGATTTTGGTATGAAGCACGGTATCTTACGCGAACTAAATAAGCGCAGGTGTGATGTGATTGTTGTGCCCTATCATACGACGGCTGATGAGATCCTCCAGTTACGACCGGACGGAATCATGCTTTCAAATGGACCAGGAGACCCGAAGGATGTACCTGAAGGAATTCACATGATAAAAGAGGTATTGGGGAAGGTGCCGATGTTTGGAATTTGCCTAGGGCACCAATTATTTGCCCTGGCTTGCGGTGCGGATACTACTAAGATGAGATTCGGACATAGGGGCTCAAACCACCCCGTTAAGGAGCTAGCGACAGGGAGGGTCTCCATTACCTCCCAAAATCACGGATATACAGTCGATGAACATTCAATTAATAATACGAGGCTAATGGTTACACATACTGCATTGAATGATGGGACAGTAGAGGGACTTGAGCATTTAGATTACCCTGCATTTACGGTGCAGTATCATCCTGAGGCATCTCCTGGTCCTGAAGATACAAACAGCTTATTTGATCAATTTCTCAAGTTGATAGAAATGGAGAATAAGGAGGTAAATAAATGCCAAAACGTACAGATATAAAATCCATCCTAGTAATCGGTTCAGGTCCAATCGTCATTGGTCAAGCAGCAGAGTTTGATTATGCAGGTACTCAAGCATGCATGGCACTAAAAGAAGAAGGCTATCGGGTTATTCTTATCAACTCAAATCCCGCAACAATCATGACTGATACCGAGGTCGCTGATGCGGTATATATAGAGCCTCTAACCACCGAATTTATCAGTAGAATCATTCGCAAAGAACGACCGGATGCTCTCTTAGCCACTCTTGGCGGGCAGACAGGTCTGAATCTTGCTGTTGAATTAGCAAACTCTGGAGTTTTAGAAGAGTGTGAAACAGAAATTCTAGGAACAAAGCTTTCTGCAATCAAGAATGCAGAGGACCGAGAATTATTCCGGAACTTAATGAACGAGTTGGGGGAACCCGTACCAGATAGCGAGATTGTTCATCAATATGAAGATGCCAGGAAATTTGTAGACAGAGTTGGTTTTCCAGTTATTGTCCGTCCTGCTTATACCCTCGGAGGCACAGGCGGGGGTATTTGCCACAGTTATCAAGAACTAGAGGAAATCGTCACCTCAGGCCTAAAGAACAGTCCTGTTCATCAATGCCTACTTGAAAAAAGTATCGCAGGCTTTAAGGAAATTGAATACGAAGTGATGCGGGATGCAAGTGATAATGCGATTGTCGTTTGCAATATGGAGAATATTGACCCAGTTGGTATACATACTGGTGACTCGATTGTTGTTGCTCCGAGTCAGACATTGAGTGACCGTGAATATCAACTACTTAGAAATGTTTCCCTAAAAATCATCCGGGCATTAGGAATTGAAGGGGGCTGTAATGTCCAGCTCGCCCTTGACCCTACTAGCTATAACTACTATGTTATCGAAGTGAATCCCAGGGTAAGCCGGTCTTCAGCCCTGGCTTCAAAAGCCACTGGTTATCCGATTGCCAAACTGGCGGCTAAGATTGCTGTTGGTCTAACACTGGACGAGATGCTAAACCCGGTTACCGGAAAGTCATATGCATGCTTTGAACCCGCACTCGATTATATTGTTACCAAAATACCACGCTGGCCGTTTGATAAATTTGAATCAGGAAACCGATCGCTTGGAACACAAATGAAGGCGACAGGTGAGGTTATGGCCATTGGTCGGACATTTGAAGAATCCTTACTTAAAGCAATCCGTTCTCTTGAAAATGGAAGTTATCACTTTGAATTAAATACAGCATTTGAAGTTGATGATGCTCTTCTGGAGAAAAGAATTAGAAAAGCAGGAGATGAACGACTATTTTATTTAGCAGAGGCCATAAAACGCGGGATTAGTATCGATGTAATTCATGATTGGAGTAAGATTGATTTATTTTTCCTAAAGAAGATGGAAGGAATAATTGAGCTTGATACAAGGCTTGCTAAAGCACCGTTTGAAATGGAACTTCTAAAAGAGGCAAAGCAAAAAGGATATACAGATAGAAAAATTGCAGAATTGTGGAAAAGGACAGAAAGAGAAATCTATCACTGGCGTCATGAAATGGACATTGTACCCGTATACAAAATGGTTGACACATGTGCAGCAGAGTTTGAATCTGAAACACCCTATTTCTATGGCACCTATGAAGAAGAAAATGAGTCCATTGTCACTGCGAAGCAAAGTGTCATTGTCCTTGGGTCAGGTCCTATCCGCATTGGCCAAGGCATTGAATTTGATTATGCAACTGTTCATTGTGTAAAAGCAATTAAAGAAGCAGGGTATGAAGCGATCATAATTAACAACAATCCGGAAACTGTTTCTACTGATTTCAGCGTTTCCGATAAGCTATACTTCGAACCACTAACAATCGAAGACGTCATGCACATTGTAGAGCTGGAAAAACCGCTTGGTGTGGTGGTTCAATTTGGCGGGCAAACAGCGATTAACCTAGCATCTCAGCTCGTTGATAATGGTGTGAAAATATTAGGAACCAGCTTAAATGACTTAGACAGGGCAGAGAATAGAGATAAGTTTGAGCAGGCATTAGAGCAATTAAACATTCCCCACCCACAGGGTAAAACGGCGTTATCAGTCGAGGAAGCACTTATCATAGCAGATGAAATTGGTTATCCCGTCTTAATTCGCCCTTCCTATGTTCTTGGTGGCAGGGCAATGGAAATTGTTTACCATGAAAGTGAACTACTTCGGTACATGGAAAATGCCGTGAAAATTAACCCTGAGCATCCTGTCTTAATCGATTGTTATTTAACAGGAAAGGAAATTGAGGTAGATGCTATCTCCGATGGTCAGAATGTCCTCATTCCTGGAATTATGGAGCATATTGAACGGGCAGGAGTCCATTCAGGTGATTCAATAGCTGTTTATCCGCCACAGGCTTTGTCTGATGAGATGAAGAAAAAGCTTGCTAAATATACTGAAAAATTAGCATTAGGATTGAATATCGTTGGCTTGTTAAATATCCAGTATGTTATTTCTGAGAATCAGATATTTGTCCTTGAGGTAAATCCAAGGTCGAGCAGGACCGTTCCGTTTTTAAGTAAAATTACCAATATCCCGATGGCTAAAATTGCTACCAAAGCTATATTGGGAGTTTCAATACCTGATCAGGGATATCCGACAGGACTTATCTCTGAAAAGGAAGGGGTTTATGTAAAAGTACCGGTATTTTCATTCGCAAAGCTGAAAAGTGTTGACATTACCTTAGGGCCAGAAATGAAGTCAACTGGAGAGGTTATGGGAAAGGATACAACACTTGAGAAAGCTCTGTATAAAGGGTTAATTGCTTCAGGAATGAACATTCAAAAGTTTGGTACAGTATTGTTCACGGTCGCTGATAAGGATAAAAAAGAAGCATTACAGCTTGCAAAACGGTTTGCTGAGAATGGGTACCGTTTAATGGCAACAAGTGGTACAGCTTCCGTATTAGCATCTGCCGGACTTGTAGTTGAAATCGTTAGCAAAATTGGTTCAGAAGGAACAACATTACTTGATATCATAGGACATGGAAAAGCCCAGTTTATCATCAATACACTGACAAAAGGCAAACAGCCGGAAAGTGATGGATTTAGAATTCGCCGTGAGGCAGTTGAGAATGGAGTCCCATGCTTAACCTCACTAGACACAGCTGATGCTATTTTAAGGGTAATTGAATCAATGAACTTTTCTGCAGAAGCACTTATGCCAACTTCCAAGGAGGTTGCCTTTGTATGATAAAAAAGGAGTTATGCAGCATAGTCAGTCAAAAGGAAATCGCAGATGACATATTTGAGCTAACAGTGAAAGCAAATTTAGTAAGTGAAATATCAGCACCAGGACAATTTGCGCATATCCGTGTTTCAGCTAATGGGGAACCGCTTTTAAGAAGACCGATTAGTATTTCATCGTTTGATCAAAAGAGCAATCAATTCACAATGATTTATCGTAAGGAAGGTCTTGGAACTACTCTGCTTGCTAAATTGGAACCAGGAGTATCCATCGATATTCTTGGTCCCTTAGGCAATGGCTTCCCTGTTAATGAAGTGAATGTCGGTGAAACAGCGCTGCTAGTGGGCGGAGGGGTTGGTGTTCCACCGTTATATGAGCTATCAAGTCAGTTGAAGGCCAGAGGGGTAAAGGTAATCCATGTCCTGGGCTTTCAAACAGAATCGGCGGTTTTTTACGAAAAGGAATTTTTAAAAAATGGTGAAACTTTTGTTGCAACTGTGGACGGTTCTTATGGGGAAAGTGGTTTTGTTACAGAGGTCATTAAAGATTTAAGTTTTGATTGTATGTATGCATGCGGTCCGCTTCCAATGTTAAAAGCATTAGAACAAGCCTATCCAAATAAGAAAGTATTTATTTCCTTGGAAGAACGGATGGGCTGTGGTATTGGTGCGTGCTTTGCTTGTGTGTGCAGGAGCGTGGATGATCCACAGGGAGGTTCATATAAAAAGGTGTGTAGTGATGGACCTGTTTTCCGAGCTGGGGAGGTGTTGATATGAGTATGTTAGATTTAGAACTACCAGGATTACGATTAAAAAACCCAATTATGCCCGCTTCTGGCTGTTTCGGTTTTGGTCGTGAATATAGTCAATTTTATGATTTAAGTGTCCTTGGTGCAATTATGATAAAGGCTACAACTGTTGAGCCCAGATTTGGGAATCCGACACCTCGCGTTGCTGAAACATCCGCAGGGATGTTAAATGCAATCGGACTCCAAAACCCAGGTTTGGAAAAAGTTTATCACGAAGAATTGCCATGGCTCGCACAGTATAACGTCCCAATTATTGCTAATGTAGCGGGGTCAACAGAAGAGGAGTATATCGAGGTTGCTAGGGAAATTTCTAAAGCTACAAATGTTCATGCCCTCGAAATAAATATATCCTGCCCGAACGTAAAGACTGGCGGGATTGCATTTGGTACTATTCCAGAAGTTGCTAAACAATTAACCCGGAAAGTGAAGGAAGTATCGCATGTACCTGTGTATGTGAAGCTTTCGCCAAATGTCACCAATATTGTTGAAATGGCAAGAGCAGTCGAAGCGGGTGGTGCTGATGGTCTAACAATGATAAACACGTTACTTGGGATGAAGCTTGATCTAAAGACCGGACAGCAAATTTTAGCCAATGGCACTGGGGGGTTATCAGGTCCCGCAATAAAACCGGTTGCTATACGGATGATTTATGAAGTAAGCCAAGCGGTTAACCTGCCGATTATTGGAATGGGTGGGGTTCAATCTGCTGAGGATGTCATTGAATTCTTTTATGCTGGAGCAAGTGCCGTAGCGGTAGGAACGGCTAACTTTGTAGACCCATTTGTATGCCCAACGATAATTGAAGAATTACCGCAGTTACTAAAAAAATTAGGTTATGAACATATCAGTGAATGTAAGGGAAGGAGCTGGAAGGCGGATGGACAACTCACTCATTATCGCGCTTGATTTTGCTACTGGTAAGGAAGTAGTGCGGTTTTTGGAGCCTTTCGGGGATCGGAAACTATTTGTTAAACTGGGAATGGAATTATTTTATCAGGAAGGTCCTTCTATAATTCATAGTTTAAAAGAATCAGGTCATCAAATTTTCCTTGATTTAAAGCTTCATGATATTCCAAATACCGTAAAAAGTGCAATGACAGGACTTGCAAGATTAGAATGTGATTTAGTTAATGTCCATGCAGCCGGAGGGAAAGAAATGATGGAAGCTGCCATTGAGGGACTAGATTTGGGTACAGTTGCTGGTAAGAAACGACCAAGGTGTATTGCGGTTACACAATTAACAAGTACCTCTGAGGAACAAATGAAAAATGAACAGTTGATTTCTGTGTCGCTTACGCAATCTGTAATCCACTATGCATCGTTATCAAAAGAAGCGGGTTTGGATGGAGTGGTATGCTCAGCACTTGAAGCCAGTTATATCAGGGAAAGAATTGGTAGCCCGTTTTTAACCATTACCCCAGGGATTCGAATGGAAAGTGATAGTGTAGGGGATCAGAAACGAGTCACGACCCCAGAATATGCAAGAAGTGTAGGTGTTAGTTCTATTGTTGTGGGGAGATCGATTACAAGGGCAGACGACCCCGTTAAAAGCTATGAGAAATGGTTAAATGCATGGGAGGGAGTATGTCAATGAAACAAAGTATTGCTGGAAAACTGTTAGAAATCAATGCAGTGGAATTGAAACCGAAGGAGCCATTTACTTGGACATCAGGATTACGTGCCCCAATTTATTGTGATAATCGTCTAACTCTCACCTATCCTACAGTTAGAAGAGAAATAGCCCAGGGTTTACAAATGCTAATTCAAGAGAATTTTCCCGGTGTGGAAATAATCGTGGGAACAGCTACCGCAGGAATTCCTCATGCTGCTTGGGTAAGTGAACTGTTGGATTTACCTATGTGTTATGTTCGTTCAAAACCCAAGGGGCATGGAAAAGGAAATCAGATTGAGGGAAAAGTGGAAATGGGTAAAAAAGTAGTGGTTGTCGAAGATTTAATTTCCACAGGTGGAAGTGTTATTACTGCGGTTCAAGCGTTAAGGGAAGCTGGCTGCGAAGTGTTAGGTGTAGTATCAATCTTTACATATGGGCTAAAAAAAGGCGAATTACTGCTTAAAGAAGCCAAAATCAATAGCGTGTCGCTTACTAATTTTACAGCCTTAGTAGATGCTGCAATTGCAAAAGGAAATATTAGCCGTGATGATCAAGAAAGCCTGCTTTCATGGAGCAACGATCCGGCCGAATGGAGTAAACAATACGTATAGTTAAAATAAAAAGTTCCCGGAAATCCGGGAACTTTTAGTTTTTCTTCAATTGTAAAACCATTTCTTCATTAGGAGTGACATAAACCGTTTGCTGGTTGTCATATATTACAAATCCTGGTTTTGCCCCATTTGGTTTCTTCACGTAGCGAACCTTGGTAAAATCAACGGGCACAGAGCTTGAATTCCTTGCTTTACTATAATAGGCCGCTAGCATTGCTGCTTCACGAATGGTCTCTTCAGATGGTTCTTTACTGCGAATGACAACATGAGAACCAGGAATATCCTTTGTATGAAGCCAAATTTCGTCCCTTGCAGCAAGTTTATTTGTTAAATAGTCGTTTTGTCTATTATTTTTACCAACAATAATATCAATCCCATCTGAGGAATGGAAATGGTCAAGCACAGGTTTGGAGTTTATTGTCTTTTTGGCATTTCGTTTTTGGCGACCACGGATATATTTGCCTTCAATTAGCTCTTCGCGAATTTCCTGCAGATCCTTTGGTGATGCCGATTGGACTTGTTGAAGTAAGTTATCGAAGTACGCTACCTCAGCACTGGCAAGTTCAATTTGATCCATTACAACGATAACGGCATTTTTTGCTTTTTGGTATTTAGAAAAATACTTTTGCGCATTATCAGATGGTGTCTTGCGCGGGTCCAAAGGAATGGTAACGGTACCTTCTAATTCATCGTAATAGTCAAGGACCTCGATTTCTTTCATTCCTTTTTTTACAGCATAAAGGTTGGCGGTAAGCAGTTCCCCAAAACGCTGATATTGATCAGCTTTCTCAGCCTCATTGAGCGTATCCTGCAATTTTTCAATCTTCTTTTCGTTTTTAACTTTTTCATTAATAATTAATCGCTCAATGTCATTGCCTTGCTGTTTTACACGGTCACGCTCGGCTTTCCCAAAATAAAACCGGTCGAGCATTTCGCTCAAAGAAGGGAAGGTTTTACTTTCGCCGTTTACATGCTCAAGTGGAAATAAGTAAAATGTTTCCTTGCCGCCTGCCGACATGATTGCAGGAGATAAATCACCTGTTCTAATTCTTTTTATTAGGTTCATAAAGGTATTTGGTACTGTTGTTCGATTGGCTAGACCGCTTTTGTGAATAACTTCTTTTGCGAATAATGGGGACGTTCCTGCAAAGTTTTCAACAATTTGACGATCGAGCTTTCCGCCATTAAAATCTAGTGTCTTTAAAATATCCTCCTCTACTGCTTGGAAAGGGTTTTGCTTATTTTGTGCAGGAGGAAAGATATACTGCTGTCCTGGTTGAATTGCCCGAAAGCTATTCACAGCAAAAGAAACATGCTTGATACTATCAAGGATTAGATTGCGGGTCTTATCCACAATAACGATATTACTATG
>JAQSXG010000596.1 GCA_029256785.1 Neobacillus sp. | reverse complement strand
CAATTGCTCCTGTCCCTGTCTATGGGGTTATAGTCGGTGTATCTAGTGGCCATGCCGCATTATCATATTTCATTGCAATGTTTGCTATGGCATTCTCTGCATGGACTTATGGTCAGATGGGAGCAGAATTTCCTTATGCAGGATCTTCTTATACTTTTGTATCTAAAGGCTTGGGCTCGTATTTAGGGTTCCTTGCTGGGTGGGCTATTATTGTTGACTATCTGTTAATGCCTGCCCTAAATTATATTGTTTTGGGATTGTATTTAAACGCACTTTTTCCAGCAATACCAGCTATTTATATTGTTTGGGTTGCAATTGTAGTTACATGTATTATTAATTTAATTGGTATTAAAAGTTTAGCAAATATCAATGGTATCTTAACAATTTTTGGATTCTTAGTTGGAACATATTTTATTTATGCATGTATAGTGGTAATGGGTCAAAATGTTGGAACTGGCTTTTCGTCCCTCGCTTTTTACAATCCAAGTACATTTTCCTGGGGAGGACTACTTACAGGTGCTTCTATTGCCGCTTTCTCTTATATAGGATTTGATGTAATAACAACTTTAGCGGAAGAAACGAAGGAACCGAGAAAGACGTTACCTAGGGCTATTTTGCTGGTTTGCTATATTATGGGTATCTTTTTTACTGCTTTTGCCTTCGTTGCTCAAGCTGTTCATCCATCCACTGAATTTGTTAGTACTGGTGTTGAGATTCTTGACGTAGCATTAATTGCTGGTGGTACTACGGTCAAAAATGCGATTTGCATTGCCATGGTTGCAGGTGCATTGGCATATTCAATGGATATGCTGGCTGCGGTAAGTCGCTTGCTATTTGGTATGGGACGTGATGGTGTATTGCCCAAGAAAATTTTTGGGTATATCCATCCAAAGACATATGTGCCTGTTTGGAATACCATTATTGTTTCACTTTTGTGCTTTGCTTTGTCAAAAATGACGATAGACAAATTAATTCCTTTAATTAACTTCGGCGGATTATTTGCTTATATTTGTGTTAATGCTTCATGTTTCAGATATTTTTTTATGAAAGAAAAACGAAGAAAAGGATGGGGTCTGGTTAAATTCGGTATTGTACCGGTAGTTGGATTCCTATTAATGTTAGCATTATGGTTGAGTTTAGAAGCAAACGCTAAAACTATTGGGTTTATTTGGTTGGCACTTGGAGTCCTTTATATCATAATCTTTACAAGAGGATTTAGGAGACCCATGGTTGAGCTTGAAAAAGTTGAAGGTGAATAAGAGTAAAACAAGAGAAGATAGGAATTTTATACACGTGCATAAGCGTAGGCGGAGTAACGTACCCATTTTTGATTTATAAAGAAAATCCAAATAAACAAGAATAATGTTCCTATTATTATTATTGCTATCCATATTTCAAATCTAACGTTTGTTAAATTTAATTTATAGGTAAGATAAATACCTATTAAATTCATAATTAAATTTATTATATTAATAGTAATTGCATAAAACTTAAATGCCCACAAGCAACAATAATGAATGTTCTCTTGAAAAACTAAATAGTATTTTTTTATCTCTTGTTTTTTTCCCGTAACCATCTAATTGTGGATACATAAATTTTGTCAGCTTTATTTGGATTTTTTTCCTCTTCTTCGGCAGAAGGTAACTTTAAATCCTCTATATTTTTTTGAGGAATTTATTATATCTCTTTTTCGTAGTACTATCTATTGTCTCATCTCTATGCCTTAACACCTTTGTTGTTGGCATACCTCCCCATATTTTATACAATTTATCTTCCTTTCGAAACCTAGAAAAGCTAGGTGCAGGAGGGAAATCCTATGAATGGGGAAATTCTCGTAAAGGGTATTGGCGTGTAGCTAAAAGTCCTATTCTACACAAAACCCTCGGTTCCGCCTATTGACGAAACCAAGGGTTGATGAGTCTGACCGCCCGATATGAACAACTACGTTTTACATAATTTGGAATAACTGTATGTGAAACCGTACGTACGGTGGTGTGAGGGGGACGGAGGTTAGTCACCTCCCCCTATCTCAATTGAATAAAAATTAGCTTCTACTAGTTAGTGTAATGGTTAAAAAAACTCTAATTCTTTCTTAAATTAACGCTTCCAATATAACTTGATATTTACTATTTAATTAAACGTATAAATCTTTTTTTACCGATTTGTAATACTTCTTGATTCATTAATACACGATCTAAATCATGTTCACTTATTTTTTCTTTATTTAATTGAACTCCATTTTGCTTCAACAAACGTATAAACTCGCTTTTACTTTTTACGAATCCTTTTTCAATTAGTTGAGGAACGATATCTTGGACTTTTTCCGCACCTAGTTCTATTAATAATTCTGGTATACCATCCGGTATTTCCTTTTTACTAAAAGCTGTTTCAAAATATGCTATAGCCCTTTTTGTTTCTTCTTCTCCACAGTATAAATTCGTAATAATTTCAGCCAGTGTAAATTTAACATCTCTTGGGTTAACTCCTTGTTCAAGAAGTTGTTTAATGTTTTCTATTTCATCTGGATGTTCATCCGTTGCTAAATCAAAGTATTTAATAATCAGGTTATCCGGTACTTCCATAACCTTTTTAAACATTACTTCTGCAGGTTCATTTACCCCAATGTAATTTCCAAGACTTTTACTCATTTTCTCTACACCATCAAGTCCTTCAAGTAATGGCATAAAAATAGCCACTTGCTTTTCTAATCCCCAATGTTTTTGAAGCGTACGGCCCATTAAAACATTAAATGTTTGATCGGTACCCCCCAATTCGATATCAGCTTGAATCTCAACTGAATCGTAGGCCTGCATTAATGGGTAGAAAAACTCATGAATACCAATTGGAACTTGATTGTTGTAGCGTTTTTGGAAGTCATCACGTTCTAAAATTCTTGCAACAGAAGTCGTTGCAGCCAGTTTAATAACTTCCTCAAATGTTAATTTTGAAAGCCATTCACTATTAAAACGAACCACTGTTTTTTCTGAATCTAGCACTTTAAAGATTTGTTCACAGTACGTTTTTGCATTTGCTTTAACTTGTTCATCACTTAAAGCTACGCGACCTTTTGCTTTTCCTGTAGGATCACCAATACGACCCGTAAAATCACCTATGATAATTACAACTTGATGCCCTAAATCTTGCATCTGTTTAATTTTTCTTAGAACCACAGCATGCCCTATATGGATATCAGGAGCAGAAGGATCAAG
>JAQSXG010000595.1 GCA_029256785.1 Neobacillus sp. | reverse complement strand
GGTTTCCCTGTTTCATCATGTTCAACACCTGTAACATGGTGAATACCATTTTTCATACCCGGAATAACACGTGGTGAAACCCCATCTTCTGTTACTTCATAACGCTTAAAGTAGGCTTTATTTTCAGCTTCAGGAATTTCACCTGTTACTAATTTACCACGGCGTATTTCTACTTTATCAAAATCCAACGGTTCAACCGTTTGCTTTCCTAATGAAAGTTGTAAATCCGTTAAAAGGATAACTGGACACTGATACTCTTCGGCAAGGTTAAATGCCTCTGCAGCATCATAGAACGCTTCTTGCACTGTACTTGGTGCCATTACGATCTTTGGAATTTCTCCATGTGTTCCATAAATCATTGCCATTAAATCTGATTGTTCTTGTTTTGTTGGTAATCCTGTTGATGGACCACCACGTTGCGTATCAACAATAACAAGCGGGGTTTCAGTAATTCCAGATAAACCAATTGCCTCCATTTTTAAAGACAATCCTGGTCCTGCTGAAGCTGTTATAGCACGAACACCACCGTAATTCGCACCAATTGCCATTGTACATGCAGCAATTTCATCTTCTGTTTGGATAACCGTACCGCCTAACGCAGGTAACTTTTTAATTAAGTACTCCATAATTTCTGATGCAGGCGTAATAGGATATGCAGCCATAAAACGACAACCACCTGCAACGGCACCTAACGCAATCGCATCATTTCCAATCATGAACATCCGTTTCTTACCATCGGCTTTTTCTAAATCCATGACTTGAGCACCTTCGCCAAGCTGTTCTTTCATATAATCAAAACCAGTTTTGATGGCTTCCATATTCTTAGCGACAACTTGTTCACCTTTTTTGCCAAAAATCTCTTGAACTACTTCTTTAAAAACGTGAATATCCAAATCCAATACCGCGGAAGTTGCCCCAATAGCTACCATGTTTTTCATTAATGATGTTCCTAATTCAGTGGCAATCTCTGTAAATGGCACCGCATACATTGCTGCTTGTGTATCTTCCGGTTTCACTGGTTTGAACTTTGAATCAGCTAGGATTACACCGTTACCATGTAACTCTTTGTAGTTTAAATCAATAGTTTCTTGGTCAAAAGCTACAAGGATATCCAGATCATCAGAGATTGAACGAACTTGGGTCGTACTTACTCTGATTTTGTTGTTAGTATGTCCGCCTTTTATACGTGATGAAAAGTGACGATACCCATACAAGTAATAGCCTAGACGATTTAATGCAATAGCAAAGATTTCCCCAGTACTTTCAATGCCTTCTCCTTGTTGTCCTCCAACTTTCCACGAAAGTTGATTGATCATGACTTACACCCCTTTGGATATGTAAAAAGTGAATTTTATGATTCTTCTAATAGTGTAGCACTTTTCCATGCAATTCACTAGAATTTAGCCTCTTTACTACTTTAAAGTCTAAATAAATAAATTTTATGGAATGTACTAAACGCTTACAATTCTAGACCTATGAAGAAAAAAATGCAACCCTTTCAAACGAAATATTGTCTAAAATATGAATATTTTTTTATAATTTAAAATTTATTATTTATTTTAGTCTGTTACTAGATACTTATTTGCAGCTTAATCCTTGCTGTAACAACGTTTAATAACCATTTCCAGTGTAATCCTCTTTCTGATACTTTATATAAAAAGACATATACATCTATTTTAGAATAATATTTTACTAGATAATCGCACTTTTTTACATACAAAAATACCTGCTTTCCAAAAGCAGGTAGAAGGTTTTTACTTTCCAATCCTCTTTTTCTCTTACCTCGGCTCAACAATAAGTTTAATTGCCGTGCGTTCCTCCCCGTCAATCTTAATATCAGTGAACGCAGGGATGCAAATCAAATCAACTCCGCTAGGTGCTACAAATCCTCGAGCAATCGCTACTGCCTTAACAGCTTGATTTAATGCACCTGCACCAATCGCCTGTAATTCTGCCGCACCTCTTTCACGCAGAACTCCGGCAAGCGCACCAGCTACAGAATTAGGATTAGATTTTGCTGAAACTTTTAATATTTCCATTCCTAGCTCCCCCTTGTATAATCCCGATCGGCGCATAAGCAGTTTCATGAACAAATCAGGTATATAATATTCCACTGCTACTATATTCGATTAACATTAGACATATTCCGGCTTGGACGAAAAAAGGTCCTCGATAAAGGGTAAAAAACCTCCATTTCTGGAGGTTTTGATTATGAATACCATGGATGATCGTCATTTATTAAAATGCGCTCAATTTTTTTTGTATTTCCAGTTTTTCTATCGAGTTCAATATAAACAGCGCTAAGCTGATTGCGACCGGTTTTAGGTACTTCGAAGCGTACGGGTAGGCTAGTAAGAAACTTTGTTATAACTGCCTCTCTTTCCATCCCTAAGATCCCATCATATGGACCTGTCATACCCACATCTGATAAATAACCGGTACCAGCTGGAAGAATACGGCTATCAGCTGTTTGTACATGGGTATGTGTACCCACGACAGCAGAAACTCTCCCATCCAAATACCAACCCATTGCTTGCTTCTCACTCGTTGCCTCAGCGTGAAAGTCAACAAAAATATAGGGTGTTCTTCCCTTAGCTATTTCAACTAATTCATCTGCTTTTTTAAATGGGCAATCTAGTGGGGGCATAAAGGTTCGGCCCTGTAAATTAATAACTGCAACCTCTAAGTCATTTACTTTAAAGAAAGAGAGTCCTTGCCCAGGCGTCCCTTCTGGAAAATTTGCAGGTCTAACCATATTTTTTGCATTATCGATAAACTCAAAGATTTCCTTGTTATCCCACGCATGATTCCCTAAGGTTACTGCCTGGGCTCCAGCTCCAAGAAATTCACGATAGATTTTTTCGGTAATCCCTCTGCCTCCAGCAGCATTTTCACCATTAATAATAGTGAAATGCGGACGGTACTTTTCTTTTAATTTTGGTAAGTATTCTTTAATCATGTCACGGCCCACAGAACCGACAACATCTCCTACGAATAATAAATTCATTATAATCCCTTTCGTAAATAAATATTAGTTATGGAATAAATAGTAACATATTTATTCCAGTTAAATCCGTCTAATAGTATTCCAAAAAATAAAGCGGTGCATTCGCACCGCTTTATTTTGCATATTCTACAGCCCGTGTTTCACGGATAACTGTCACTTTAATATGTCCTGGATAGTCTAGTTCTTCCTCAATACGCTTACGAA
>JAQSXG010000043.1 GCA_029256785.1 Neobacillus sp. | reverse complement strand
AACATGGCAAATGAGCCAATCTTTTCAACAACACCATCCTGGTCGTGGGATTCATGGAACTGGTAAAGACCAGGAATATAAAAAATCTCCCGCCCCTAATATATGCCAGACATCTTTTGTAATACTCATATGAGGAAGAACCATTGGAATCTTTGAGGTATTTTGCATTGCCAATATTAAATTTTCAATGGCGGGAAATGATTCCGTGGTACTTGAGAACCAATCATTTTCTAGAGCGATTGCAAGAATAGCATGATGGCCTTTCCCGTAGACCATATTAAATGCGATAGACGGGCCATAGGTCAAGTAATATGTTGGCTTATTAACTTTTGTAATTAGTAAGCCGTTTTCGGAATAATAGGTTATTTCTCCGCAAAGTTGAAAGAATACAAAGATAGAAGGCTTAATAATGCGACAAGTAACTTTAGCGCCCTTGTTTGCATTGAATTCGAACAATTGCATATTTGCGCCCAATAGGTTCCTGGCCTGTTTAGAAATGGTAATATCAGGCAGAATAATTAGCTCCCACGGTAGACTTATTACTGGAAACTTGCAGTGATTCGGCTTATGCTTGACAACTTTACATTTAGATCCTGGCAAACTTCCCTGACGTGTTTCAATTATAACAACCTCTTCCATAAGCACATATTTTGACCGAGGTTCCCATCATAACTAGGTTTTCTCATTTACTAGAAATTCAATGGCAAGAATACCCCAAATTAATTCCTAAATATTTTCCAATATAAAATATTGGGGTCAGTTCATAAAATTTTCTCGACAAACGAGGTTTCGACCTATATATTCTAATAAATAACCTCGATTAGTCGTTTCTTTTTCAAAAATGGCGATTAAATGAAATACTAACGAATTAAATGTTTTTCAATAGTTAATTGATTTGTTATGAGGATATTGTGGATTATTATTTGATTATTTTTTGCAACACGTTGCTTACATGTATTTTACAAAGACTTTCTTTGTTATATTTATTCAAATAATTATGTATTGGGTTGCTTTAGCATTTAATAATGAACTAAACCTTTGATTAATGAAAAGTGAAATTTTTTGGGGAAAGTGGTATACACGAAAAGTCAGAATTTTCTCCCATTTGCTATTCTGGGTGGGTGTCAGTCTGTTGTATTACTTTGCATACGAGAGGCTGGTAGGGGAGTATTTCTGGATTTTTATGATCAAAGATCTTTTTGTCACAATTAGCTTGTTCTATATTGCATCGTGGATTTTGCCAAATTGGATTTTGAAAGGAAATATAATAGGGCCTTTATTCTTTATACTTTTCGCATTTGTATGGTGGGTTACTTGCACTTATATTAATAGCTTGCTTGCTGCTTCATTTATTCCGGTATCGAAAAAGGGCATTCACGAATATCTTAATATTTTTATTTCCGAAGGCTATTTTGGCATTTATTCGTTCAACAATCTTTCAGATCTGATATTAGACTTTTTGTTCTTAGTATCCTTGCCCTTGGCTCCTAAACTTACAAAAGTAATATTTCAGGGGGCTAATAAACTAACCGTGTTAGAACGGGATAAAACGAAATTAGAGAGGGATAATCTCCAGATGGAGCTTGACATGTTGAAATCCCAAATATCGCCTCATTTTGTATTCAATACGCTAAATAGTATTTATGGTATGGCCTCAAAACAAGACCCGCAAACTCCTGATTCTATTTTGAATCTTTCCAATCTATTGAGATATATTTTGTATCAAACAAAAGATGATCTTATTTATATATCGCACGAAATCCAGTTTTTAAAAGACTTTCTAAGTCTTATGAAGCTGCGGTACAAAGATACTGTACTGTTAGAAATTAATGAGAAGAACACGCAAGAGCCTTACCAGATCGTACCTCTTATACTAATCCCCTTCATTGAGAATGCTATCAAACATGGACCTGATCGCAGCCGCAAAGAGGCATGGGTCAAAGTTGATATAGAGATCGAAGATGGAATACTAATGTTTCGTATTGCGAATAGCTTGAACAACCAGGCAGAAAAGCATAAACATGGAGGCTTGGGGCTAGAGAACGTAAAACGAAGATTAGATATTTATTATCGCGGGAAATACTCCCTTGATATTACAGAGACAAAAGATAGTTATGCCGTATTTTTAAAAATTAAACTTTAAAACCCAATGATTAAATGTATAATAATTGATGACGAGGAACTGGCACAAGAAATCCTGGTTTCATATTTGAAAAAAATCCCTGACGTGGAAATCCTGGGCGTTTTTGATAACGCGGTTGATGCGATGAAAACTTTAAACACTAATGAAGCCAACCTAGTTTTTTGTGATATTCAAATGCCGGACATGAGTGGAATAACATTCCTTAAGAGCTTAAGGAAGCCACCCCTATTTGTTTTCGTAACCGGAGATCCTTCTTATGCTATTGAAGGGTACGAGCTAAATGTTCTGGATTATATATTGAAACCGTTCGGTATTGACCGCTTGGTTAAGACGATAGAAAAAGCTCGGGCATTTATCAATATGGAGAATAATAAGACTGCCGACCGTGATTTTTTGATTATTAAAGATAGGTCCAATATTATTATTTCTCCCTATAACGAGGTCTATTTTATTAAGGGAGATAAGGACTATGTTCTAATTGAAACTCAGGATAAAAAATATCACGTATGGAAGAAGCTGATTGATATGGAGGAAACTCTTTCGACCGCCAAGCAATTTGTACGTGTGCATAAATCTTATATAGTAAACTTGGACTTTGCAAAACGTGTGGAGGGGAATGTGATAAAGATGCGAGGGAGCATAACTGACATTCCGATCGGAGCACAATACAGAGCGGAACTTTACAGGAGATTAGGGTTAAATGGAAACGATTAAACTTTATTACTGAATTTTTTAATCTCTGTTAAAAGGTATTTGGACAGGAAATGATAAATTACCATTTCCTGTTCTCTCTGTTTCTGAGGGAAAACCCTGTTTAAGAACATATGTATCAATGATGCAAGAATTTCAGTGGGGCGGTCATTAAAATCGCTATTGAGTTGGCATTTTTGGATGATGTCTTTAATTTCAACTTGATACTGTTGTAATAATGTATTTACCATTGGATAGGTAGGATCGTCGAAAAATCCTTGAATAATCTTACCCTTTTCCCGATAACTCATGTCCAATGAAACCTTTAGATTATTAAAATGGTTGAACTCTAACATGAACTTTTCCTTAATACTTTCAGCCAATGCAAACTTATCCTGCAAATTTAAAAGAAAGGTGTCCATAAGTATATTTATGGCTTTCATGGCTATTAACCACCGTAAGTTATTGTCCTTTACTTGTCTGATTATTGGTAATACGCTTAAAACGAAATTGCTTTCTATAAAGAATAAAGTTTCACAGTTTTCAATGTTAGAAGCACCATATCGTTCCAGTTCCCGATTATATGCCTCATAGGTGATTTTATTGACTTGCTTGTTAAAAAACGGTTCGAAATAATGATTTATTAGTTGAATAATTTGAAGAAATGACTCCAAGGCTTCTTCAGTCAATAATAGTCTTACTCTTAAATGCGGCTCAGGATCATAGTATCGGATAAAGAACCATTTACTTATTTGTTGATCCTTAGATAGTTTGGATATTAATAATTGGATAGGGCCAGTAAGAATAGAATCCCAATTTCGCTCAGAGCAATAAACTTTAAAGTATAGCCATTCACTACCTAATGTAAACTGTTTTTTAACAGAAGTACAACATGAAATGTGCTTAAATACCTTTTTTTTGATAGGACTTCCCTTAAAAGGAAGTATTATTTCATTATTAAAGGGTTCCCCCCTCTCATCTACTACAGCACTTACATAATTATCATAAATGTACTCATAAAGAATGATGTCTTTTTTTGATAGTTCCTTTAGTAGGATCTCTGATCCAAGGGGGGTATTGAGATCAATTAATAGCTCATTATCCCCATCAACTAGTAGCACCCTATCAGGCAAAATATAGTTGGACTTCAATAGGTTAATGTGGCGTTTTAATTTTTGAAGATCAGTAGTTTCAAGGTTCCTCTTCCTTATTATCCAGCGCGCTCTAGAAAGAATCAGATGCTTGTAGGTTACCCTTGGTAAGAATGGCTTTGAAGATAAGGAGCCCCAATTCCAATGAATATTGAAACAATTGTCTTGTTGTTGAAGATCGCATAAAAACCGATAGATAACCATTCCATAATGGAAATTATGTGCGCTACTTAACCGAGGTAGTATCTCTTTATTTAGCCTTTTGGAGCGTAAAATAACACGGCCTTCTCTAACTGATATAAAAAGATCATCCAATAAAATTGTATGTTCATGATCAACCGATGATTGTCCTATTATAGGGATCTCATGCTTATATAAGGAAGGCCGATTAAGAATATTCCCTGCTCTTCTATTTGGTGAAAATACAATTTCTGCCAAAATAACATTATTGGCTAATTGCTCTTCTACTCCTGCAATTTCATGCAATTTTTTATTTAGCTGATCATCCAAATGACTGAACCTTGTCATCAGTGGAAGCGATGAGACTCCACCAGCACTTAACAGGTTAAATTTGAAATCACTTTTAATACCATTCTTTTCTTCCCCCCATAGTAAATTCCCCATTAGATAAATACCTATTGGCAGATCTCCTATCTTCTCTCTGTTCTTAAAAAGGTCTAAATCGCTTTCTGTTAATTCGACCGAATGCAACCTATTACTTTTTGCTTGGAGCTTTTCGTCTAGTATGGAGAATAGAAGAGAATTTACTTCCTCAAGGGAATCTTTCGGGTTATTTTTCTTGATATTTCCTAGAAGGGAAAGCGTGTCATCCAAAAAGTTATTCGTGTTTCCATAGCCAATTCCATTTTCTGGATCGAAAACTCCCAGCAACGGAATTTCTTGATCTCCATATTTCAAGTTAAACTTATCTTTGAAGATTTGTAAATCTACCAGCCTATCCTTGTTACTTAGAATTGAAAGCTCTTCGATTTCACGTGTTATCTGGTTAATTATGTTCTTATTGATTGTATTTCCAACTGTATCTCGTTGTGAGTCAATTTGAAAAATATGTTTATAAGCTCTCTGGGAGTGCTCTTTAATATTATTGTATACTTCATCAATTTTAGCCAAGTCAAGGCTATTAAAATCACTCTGAATGACACCGAGTAATTTTTTGGGGACTACTGAATTATAGCATGTTGAGCTACCACCACAGGTAACGCTGGGTTCACATTCACTGATCAGAAATTTAATCGAAATGAGTTCATCAATAAATGCCCGGGATTTGTTTTCAGCAACACCTAACGTTCTCAGCGTCTCGATGATTTCCCCATATTTGAGCCCTGCTTTTGAACTTTTTAATACTAAAGACAATAATGGATTATTTTTTAGTCGTCGCCATTGAAAGAATCTTCCATCCTTATCATCATTGAATTCAACATATGATATGTAATTCCCTTGAATATAGATTGACGTATTGGAAAAGAATGTTATATTATCCTTAATAGATGAAGGAATAGCTTGCTGTTCGATCAATTTCTGGAGAAACTCACTGTCTAGTCTGATTCGAGAATTAAAATTACTTGCGAGTTGTAAAAAAGTAGTATTAACGCTTACTATACCGTATGAAATTCCTGAAAATTGACCAAAAGGAGTAGGTCTACTGGACATTCGTAACAAGTACTTATACAGCGTCAAAAAAAGGCGCTCCTTTTTTTTTATATTACCTGTTTTAATATATTCGGTAAATTGATTGTAAACATCAATACTAGCAAAAAATAAAGCTGAACGGACGTCAAGATTTTTAAAGTATTTAAGAAGGATGTCGTGCAGCTCATTGGTTGAAGTGCATTTGTTTAAATCCATCAGAATAGTTGTTGAAAACCTTGGAGTCCTTAAAAGAAAAAAGTCAAGCGGTATCAGTCGATTCACAATTTTCAAGTTTTAATTCCTTTAGGATTGTTTCAACACACTTGCTAAAACCTTCGTAGGAAATGGGTTTGTTCAATTCATAAAGCCTGCCTTTTGGAAGGGGGCCCTTATAAAGATTTAATGGAATACCTGAAATTATTACATAATATGATGATTCAGGTAATTCTCCCAGATGAAAGCCTTTGGTTTCACCTGGAGGAATTATTAAATCCAAAAAGATAATGGTAGGCATTGGATTTCTTGCAAGTGACCTTACGTCTGCTAATTCAATTGCTATGCCTATAAGAACCAATTCGGCCGTCCGGTCTATATAGTCCTTCATCATGTCTATTGCTATAGCATCATCTTCAACCAACAAGCAAGTATATTTTTCCATCTGTCCTGCCTTATTTTATCCTTGGGTTTTTGTAGTTAACAGGGTAATACCTTCGCCATCAATATCATCGAATATACCTTTTTGAGAAAAAATAATATGATCGGCGCTTCCGAGGATTTCTTGGTCGATTTTTAGGAATTGTTCGATCTGATCTAAGCTAAAATTTTCCATTTTTAATATGTTTTTGTGACTAATAATTTTCACTAAACTCGTCCAACTTTTTGCTCTAAAGAAATATTCTCGACCAACTCGCTTTTGACTTATACAAACCCTTTGAATAACTCTATTTCCTGATTTATAACCCTGAAAATGTGGTATTTGGTTTTTTTTATTATGTCGAGGATAATGACTATTTCGGATAGGTCGTAATTGAGTTGGTCGAGAAAAATTGGCTGGGATTGTAATAAATGATATACTTAAAGGCAGGAATAAATTGGTGTAGAAAGGCCTTCGAATCTCTTATTATGTGATGGAAGTTATAGGATCTTCTCTCGTAGATCCATACCCCTTTCAACAAATATGCTGAGTTCGATCCTGGGAATAATTCTGATCCATGTTTCACTGGATAACATTTCTAAGATCGTAAGTTCAAGACTGAGGAAAGATAAATGGAATATTGAAGAAGAATCCTTCATGCAGCCCACAGAGGCGAAAATAACTCGTATTCTGTTAATATTCCCATGTTGTTTTATTTTAAGGGAAAAGTTCTGAAAGGATATATTCCGCTTGAAAACTTATTCAGGGGCTGCTTAGTCTGCGGTGTTCCGGGCAGTGGGAAGTCCTTTGGCGTCATTATGCCAATTCTGCGTCAAATGATAGCAAATTCTTTTACGAGGTGTATTTATGATCTAAAATACCCTGATCTGGGAAAGATAGCTTACTATCATTATCTGCTCGCAAAACAGGAAGGAAAGATGCTGGATTATGAATTCCATGTTATCAACCTGAATGAACCATCAAAAAGCCGCCGCGTCAATCCATTTAAGCCGGAATATCTTCAAACTCTTGCCGACGCCAATGAAACAGCAGAAGCACTTGTGGAAGCCCTAAAAAAAGGTGACAAGAGCGGTGGGAGCGATCAGTTTTTTACACAGTCTGCAGTTAATTTTTTAACGTCCTGTATCTACTTCTTTAGCAAGTATGAATATGGCCGTTATTCTACTTTACCGCATGTTCTGGCATTTCTAAACCGGTCATATGAAGATATTTTTGATACACTTTTTAGCAATGAAGAACTTAATTCACTTCTTTCTCCATTTCAGACAGCTTATAAAGCACGTGCATTTGAACAGCTGGAAGGGCAGGTCGGCACATTAAAAATCTTTATCAGCAGATTGGCGACAAAAGAAACATTCTGGGTTTTTGGAGGAAATGATTTTGAACTGCAGGTGAGCAGCCCTCAGCAGCCCGGAATACTGATTTTGGCGAATGATCCCGCTACCCAAAGCATCAATTCCTCATGTTTATCTGTAGTTGTCAACCGTGTAACTAAATTGGTGAATTCCAAAGGAAATCTTCCCGTTGGAATAGTCGTGATGAAGCCCCTAGCTTATATTTATATCGTATTGAGCAGGTACTCAGTCAAGCCAGGAGTAATTTAGTTGCAACAGTACTAGGGATTCAGAGACTACAACAATTTCAGCAGCAATATGGAAAAGAAACATCTGCAACTATAACTTCAGTCGTTGGAAATGTGCTATCCGGCAGTGTACAGAACAAAGACACATTAGAATGGCTGGAAAGAATTTTTGGCAAAGTCAAACAGCAGAGTGAAAGCCTCAGTATAGACAGAAATAAAACTTCATTGTCCCTGTCAGAAAAACTGGAACCGCTCATTCCTGCGGGTAAAATTGCAGCTCTGCCGGCTGGTCAGATGGTTGGTCTTGTAGCTTCTGATGCTGTTGGCAAATTTACTGGAAAGTTCAAAACTTCGGCGGTAAATTGCCGGATAAATGTAGATATGGAAGCTGTTAAACTTGAAGAACAGAATTATAGGGAATTACCGGTATTCTATGACTTTGGCCGGCAGAAAGAAGAAATTCTTTTGGCAAATTTCAAAAAGGTCATCGGCGAGGTCAATTCAGTTGTCGATGCGGTGACCGGTTTTCGTTCGATCCCGCCTACTATGACGGAATCGCTAGGGAATAAATACAGAAAATCTGGGGAATAATTTCAGATCATCTTTTCACATTTCATTATGTATAACATTCGTTGTCCTGTATGTTCAGGCTATCTTGGACCGATTGTCTGGATAACACTATTGTTTTTAATTTCCGTAAAAACATTTGCCCAATCTATTGATTTTAACCTTCCTCTTGAAAAACTTAAGGTAACATCACCTTTCGGAATTCGGATACATCCGATAAAGTTAAAATCTATTCATCATAACGGTGTAGATCTTGCCGCAAGAGGTTCGCCAGTTTTTAATATACTTTCCGGTAATGTAGTAAAGGCTAGCGTGAGTCCAACTCTTGGAAAGTTCCTTGTAATCGGATCTGGTGATATCCTTATTACATATGGGACATCTATCTCGACTATTGGTTCAAAAAGACGAATATCTGCCGCCCGGTCATCTTATTGGCATAAGCGGCAGAACAGGTCTGGCAACCGGGGAGCATCTCCATCTCTCCGTCGAAATCCGGGGTCAATTTATTGACCCCATTCTTTTTTTAAAAAAACTCAATGAATTCAACTTAAATACTTTAAACCAACAAAAAAACGAATAAATCGTTTGAAAGCCTTAATCAGAAGCTTAGAATCCTTGAGGAAGGATAGGAAATCGGACTGACACCAGAGGAGGCAGTCATATACGGAATTTCTTATGGTGATGAATTTCCCTTTGACGAGGAAAATAATGAGGAAGGAGAGGAAGATGAACAATAAGGTTAAATCATTGCACGAACAAGTTGCCGCAGCCCTTATCGAAAAACTAGAAAAGGGGACAGCTCCCTGGCAAAAGCCCTGGAATTCCTCATCTACCGATTTCAACCTTCCTTATAACGCACTTACAGGAAATAGATATAAAGGCATCAATATCTTTTCATTGCTCAATGCCGGAAGGGAAGATCCTCGCTGGCTCACTTTTAAACAAGCTGACGCTAAAGGCTGGCAGGTAAATAAGGGCGAAAAGGGCACGCTTGTCCAATTTGTAAAAACCCATGATCTTGTTCCAAAATTAGATGAAAAGGGAAATAAAGTTCTGGATGAAAACGGTAAAAACATAAAAGTAAAGATGGCCTTGGAGCGTGCTATTGTCACAGCAGCTTGGGTATTTAATGCGGAACATATAAGCGGAATTCCAAAATTGGAAATACAACCGCAGATAAAATCTGAATGGGACCCTATCGTTCGTGCGGAAGATCTCGTTCTTCTTTCAGGCGCGGAAGTCAATCACAAAGAGGGTGATGAAGCCTACTATAGCCTTCGTTCTTATAGTATAACGATGCCACTTAAGGAACAGTTTACGACACCCGACCGGTATTATGCGACACTATTGCACGAACTTGGCCATTGGACGGGACATGAGAATAGACTGAATAGATCTCTATTCAACAGATTTGGCAGTGAAAATTATGCGAGGGAGGAACTGAGGGCAGATATTGCTTCCATGTTGATCGGTGACGAGTTCAAAATTGGTCATGATCCTGGTCAACATGCCGCTTATGTAAAAGGATGGATTGAGATCTTAAAAAACAATCCCTATGAAATCCATGCTGCGGCAACAGATGCCGAAAGAATATTCAGTTATCTTTTGGATTTCGAGCGTAAACGTGAGCTCAACCAAGATATTGATCCCAAAAGCCAACAGAAAAGTGATTCCAAACTCTTTATTGGGGATATAATTTCTTATAAAGATTCGGTCTATAAAATAGCCGGTCAGCTAAAAAGGGGAAGGTTTCAGGTAGAGGAGCAAAATAGCGGGAATAAATTTGTCCTCTCCAAAAGTGATAAACTCTATCAATCGCTTCTTGTAGCAAAAAATGGTATGGAAGGAAAAATGCCAATTATCCCTACCACAAAAGAAGAAGTCCAAAAGGCTTCCTATGGGTTTAAACGTTAATAAAACAAGATAATCTTATGAATCAATTTAAAGACAATGAACTTCCCCTTAAGGAACTAGAAAAGCTGGGACTATATATCCAAGGGCGAATACTATTAAAAGAGACGATATAAATGCATTACTTGCAGGAAGAAGAACTGAGTTGACAAATTTTAAAGATCTAAAATTTGAAGGGCTTTCTATTCCTGAACTTGATGCCAAACTATCTTTAAAGAAGGATCAGGATGGAACTTTGAGCTTAAATGTGCACCCAATTTATAAGGTAGCAAGGACTTATGAACTTCTTGATGAAAACGAAAGCCAGAAGCTTCAAAGCGGAGAAATTGATAATATTGCAAAGGAACAGGAAGTACAGAAAGGCAAAATCAGGAAAATAATCATTGAATACGATGAACAGACCAAAGAGTTTATTCTTATGATCCTGAACAGGTAAATGTTCCCTTAAAAGTAAATTCCGAAGAACTTTCAGAGGAGCAAAAGAAGAAGTTTAAAAATGGTCAGGTAGTGGAATTATCCGATGGTACCAAATTCAAGCATACTGCACTCAATTCCCAAGGATTAAGATCGGACAACAAAAGGCTGGCGCTTTCTATACTCTTTGATGCCGGTATCTCTTATCTTGTATACAGAGGAATTCAGGCATTAAAAAACAGGGCAGCAAAATTCCAAAATGAAGGTTTCACAAATGGGTATAATCAGGCAGTTGCTGATATGAAACAAAAAGGGAATTTAATGGATTCTAATGTTACTATCCAGCAATTAATAAATAAACATATCCCAAATCAGGAATCTAGGGGATATGGGCGTTCATCATCCCGTTAGTGAATGCTGATAATCTGAATCAGGAAGTAACCTGATTCTTTGAACCATTCTTTGGAAGATCTCTTTCTGGCTTTGAGTTTAGTTATAGAAATCATTTAGGTCAAACAAAGGAAGTTTGGTATAACAATGGATTTGTTAAGGAGGTTCAACAAGGGATCTGGAATGCAAATCATCACTTACCGATTTCGGTAACACATTTGTTTATCGCTTCCAGTTGTACTGATATCTTATGTTTTTCACATCATTTCCCACAGTATGTTGACAATGGATCATCAACCGCTTTTGCTTCATTAGGCTATATTCCATGCAGGGAGCATCTTAGGGAACTTGTTAACGAGTTCCCTAATGCGAAAATTCATCTAATTTCTGAAAATAGTCTGACAGGGAAATTTTTGACTGCAAAATTGCCCTCTGGAGCCGAAGGATTGACTCAAAATTCTGGATCAATGGTGACTCTATAGAAATAGAATTTGGTTCGCAAAGTCTTGTGTTGCCGATTGAGAAGTTTTCTCTAAACTACTTTGAGGTGATCTCTAGTAAACGGTTTTACATTCGAACCCATAAGCCTGTTAAAGGATTCCTGAATTTTCACAAATTATTTACCGCTTTATAGTATTTAGTTCCAATAAAGGCGGATTATAATTCGCTTCTCAACTTATGGATTTATTGTCTTTTAAAATTATATTTTATGAATATCGAACTTAAAAATGTTAAACATTTCCCTTCCTTAATCCAAGAGACCGAGGCTTTTACTGCCTCTTTATATATCAATGGTAAACATGCTGGATATGCTGAAAATACAGGGCATGGGGGTGAAACGAATTATTACGATAAAGATACAAAAGGAAAAGAGCTTATAAAACAAGCAGAAGATTTCGCCAAATCTTTTAAAAAGCCAAATGACCCCTTTATTAATATGGCATTTGAAGAGAAAATCATTGATCTCCTATATGATCATTTACAGAAAAAAGAGCTCGAAAAATTCAATAAAAAACTGGGGAAAATAACTGATAATGGAATTGCATATGGAGTTCCGAATCATTCATATTCTTATTTTACTTTTAATCATTCTATGGAAAAATTTCTTAGTAGAAATGATGGGATCGAACATATTAAAAATTTGATAAAAAATAAAATCATCCCTAAGCTTTAGCCTGACCAGATGATTCTAAACACAAATATTCCGGAAAAAATATTAAAGGAAGCGGGGTTAAATAAACAGCAATATTTAGAGCCTAAAATCAATCAAAATAATGTAGCTAGCAATAAGGAATCACATAGTAGAGGAAGGTAAATAAAAGAGACGAGGCATATTTTTTATGCTTCGTCTATCAAGATTCAGTTATTTTCATTCATACACTTCTCAGAAGATATGTTTGAAAGATAAACAATTAAATTCCTTCTAAGTTGTAAGATAATTATCCGTACGGAGTAAAGATTGTAAATTCTCATGTTGTTATCGAATATGTGTAAATAAGATTTTCCTTTATATTCTTGATGAAATAATAACCTGTAGTTTTGAAAATTAGGAACTTATTTTCATCATTATTGTTTAAAATAGGCGTGTCACTATGTTCTTTCAAAGTAATGCTATACTTAGGGATAACATCTTTTACAGATTTTGCATCCATTTGAGCGTTAGCGAAGAAATACCAAAATAACGAGGTGATCAAGATCAAAGATCCAAATGTTCGATTTAAAAAGAGGTATGCTAAGAAGCCTATACCGACTAATAATAGAATTATTAAGGTTAGGTGCAAGGGAAACTTGTTAATATCACATAACATCCAAAGTGATAAAATTCCAAAAGTTACTAAGATTAAAACAAAGAGGACGTTTAATGTACCTTTGTTTTCTTTTTTCATAAATAGAACTGGGTAGGCGAAAGAAAGTAAAATTGTTGAAAATGCTAAAACGATTAGAATTAGCCACATTGTTTTTTGATAAAGGATAGCAATCGAATCAGTCAGATTGAAGCTGTCAAAGTATGAGACCTCAAATGAGTCGAAATAAACCCATAAGTAGAAAATCCCTAAAATGGGAAGTAACAAGGTCAGTTTTGCAAATGTAATTAATGGATCTGAACTGTTTGGTCTGTAGTCACCATTTAATTTTTTCTCAAAGTCATAGACTTTTTTCCTATAGTCTTGTAGAATAGTATTCATATTATATTGTTTTTAATTACTTCATTCCTGTTTTCTAAAAAAAGATAGATAAGCTCAATAATTTTAAATCTTTTAGAGCTAAGGCATTTTATTATTGACAAATAATAATTTGTTTTAAATTCTATAAATAGGGGTTTTTTGGTATCTCAATTAGTTTATAACCGTCTTTTTTTAAAGCTCCCTGTAATTCGGGTTCAGGAAGAGTTTTAAATATTATAATACTTAAAGACTGACTTGGTACAATACCGAAATTTGATAAAAAATCCCTAAGACCTTTTTTGAAGAGAATTTTTCTAAATTTCTTCTCGGACTTTTCAGCTGGAATTTTTTCACTTCCAGGGAACCAGAAGTTTGGATTGAAATTTTTAATCGCTACCATGGGTAAATTAATACCGGCAGCAAACTTTTCCATTTCCCTTTCAGAAACCTTATATACGAAGTTACCAACTGCTTCATAAGAAAAACGGTTTTTCCATATCTTATTTACTAAGCCATATTTTATCTTTTCTAAAACATTGTTCATAAATAATAAGAAGGGCATTTTCATGATCGGATCTTGAGGTTCGATAATTACAATTCCCTTTTTTGCTACTCGGATCATTTCATAAAGAGCAGCATAAGGGCGTGGAAAATGATGATAGGTTTCTTTACATAAAATATAGTCTATGCTATTATTTTCGAAGGAGAGATTTTCTGCATTTTCAGCGGAGTATTGCTCAACGATGCCAACTTCTTTAGATACAGCAAGAAATTCATCACTTATATCTGAGGCAATTACATTTTGAACGCCATTCTCGATTAAATAGTTTGCATCATGGCCGTAAGCGTCACCTACGGTCAGCCAGGATGCATTTTTATATTGTGTAATGGGTTTGACACATTCAAAGAACTGATTTTGCAGCCAATGGTTTATTGTTCCTTTATATGTCTTTATTCCATTTAGCAAAGCTATCTTCTGTTCTTTTTCGGGGAAGAGATTTGTATACCAATTGGAATGTCTATTATAACTATCTTCTTGAAATGATTCGGTATTCTTGTTTGTATTTTCCATAATGTTATTTTACAAAAACTGTAAGCTCGTAGTAATTTTCCAAATATTTCCTTAATGATCTTATATATGATTGATTAGCAACGTTATTTTCTTGTTGGGAGTTTATTAGATCTGTAACTGTAATTTTTCCTGTTGAGAATTGGTCGATCAGTAAAGAGTATCGTTGTTGAGCAATTTCAAGCATCTTTTTCGAAATTTCAATATCCTTTAAACTATATTCAATACCATTAACTGCGCGCCGCATATTTTGTAGGATTATTTTTTTATCACTTTCGATAGCTAATTCTACCTCCTTTAAATTATATTCTGCAGCTTTAGCGGTTTCTTTTAATCTTCCCCAATCGAGAATCGGAAAATTTAAAGATAAAGTAGCGCTCTGTCTTGGATTTGCCCGACTATATACATTACCTAAATGATTATCAGTAGAATTATATCCGACTGAAAGTCCAACATTTATCTTATATTTTTCTTTTTTGACTTTTTCCAAATCTCTTTGAGCT
>JAQSXG010000594.1 GCA_029256785.1 Neobacillus sp. | reverse complement strand
ATAGCATCAGAGGACCCAGAAGCAATTATTCATCAGATTAAGGTTACGGACGAAAAATCTATTTACTCAAATGTATTGGCACAACTGCTTTTCAATATGTTAGCAGGTCCTCGAAGTAAGAAGAATGCATACAACAATGTATCTGGAAGGTTATACTATATACGACCTGAATTTTTGAACAAATTCCCAAAAACCTTTTATATCTTGCATATGAGGCTCACAAAGAACTTTTTTATGTCAATGGAAGTAACTACTTTTTCTAGAGTCTCTGAAGTATATGCGAAGAATAAGGACAAGAGGTACATATTTGATGAAAAGACAAAATATTTTAGAAAGAAGCTTCAGGGTGATAATACACCAGACTCAGATTGTTATATAGAAAAAGCACTGTCGTCTAAAAGAAAGAACAAGGTTGATTTTCTGAACTTCCATTCGTATGACGAGTTTTCTAACAGTAAAGTGGGTATTTACAATGAATTTGTTGAAGATGTGAGATATCAATTATCAGAATATATGCATATAAGGAATACAGGTTTTGAAACCTATGAGAATTACCAAAGGATTGGGGAAGACTTTGAGAATAAAGAGTATGGTTTATTACTGAACCGGAGAAAGGTATTTATTGTTGATGAACTTCAAAGTGATGGAACCGAAGATATTATGCAAAGGATTCTGTATGAACTGAAATCATATTATGGCTTAGACGCTTGCATGGGAACATATCAAAAGGATTCTTATGTAATCCGCTTAATCCACAATGAGGAATATTATGAGAAAAACGGAATACAGGATCAGGATTTACACCGGCAGATAGATCCGGATATCATAGTTCAGCATATTACTCTTGAGGACTTCGAGCTGGAGGAGAAAAAAGCTAGTCCTGCTTTAAAAAAGGTATTGCAAGAGTTGATTATAAAAGGTGACATTCGTGACAACAAGTTCACTATTGTTAATTGGAATAGTGATAAAAAATGGAGTTTTGTAAAAGCGGATAAGAATTGGGATAAAGAAAGAGAAAAGCAGTATTGGAAGTATTATCGCATGACGATTCATCCGGATGGAACATTTGAAACAAGTAATTACGATAATCGAGATTTTAACGAGGATGATGAGTGGAATGTAATCGATGAAACACATAGCAAATATAATAAATGGCCATCCGAAGTGGAGGGATTAGTCTATAGTGACTATCGTGATTTGCATGTAATATTGAAAACAGAACAAACAACTATGCCTAATTTTACAAAGATGGCAAATGCATTACAAAAATCGCAAAAAGAAAATATAGTCAATCTTGAGACAATAAGGGATGCACTTGTGGAATATATGACCAATACAAGTAATACGAAATATGTTTCTGAAGCTGAGGAAATGTTAGAGAATATCAAGGCACTTAAAGCAGTGGAAGCTAAGATAGGAGATATACTTCCGTATCTGGGAATTAAATCTGGATTTGGTAAAGACTTTAATCGCTTTTTAGTGCAGACAACAGGAATTTTACTACATCCTACCCCCAAAGATAAGTCTGTACGAAGTGAGTATTTGGATGCAGTTCTGAACATCAAGTACTTTGAAAAAGACGGTAAGTACTATTATTTTGTAGGTACGGCAGAGAAAATGCTAAAACAATCTTTACATAACGCTTGCTTATTGAGAGAAGTCATTAGTTTGGGAGAAAAAATTGATATGCAATGGTTGTTAAAACTAATGGCAGTTGGATTTGTACGAAATGATCAGTATACTGTTTTGCCGTTCCCGTTTAAGTATTTGAAAGAGATGATTTCTGAGGAAAAGTGATTAAAGTCATATAATAATTTCTTATTCGTGGGGATTTTCAAATTGCCTGATAGTTCTCAATCATAAGCACTTCTTATGTCCAAGCATCATTAATCAAAGTATATATTTAATATATGGTAATGGGATTGATGACGATGAAAAATGGACAGAAGTGTCTGACGATTAAAGGAAAATTGGAGCTATCATTTAGTTTTAATACGTTGACATAATTATACAAGAACGGTAGAATTAAATTTGAACCTGTACTGGTGTATAGAGACCTCTACTCAATGCACTCTGAGTACTAAGTTTTAAGGACTTGGTAATAGACGATTGCTTTGACAGCAGTAAAAGAACAGAGTTTGAATAAGCTACCGATGACAACAGGTCAAAGGGGCATGTTAGTAGGTGAATGAACAATATGGATATAAATATGCAGTATAACGGTGCTTTAACGGCTGAGCAGTTCCTATTCTACGAGATAAGAATTGTTTCTAAACTGTACCTAGAGGGAAAGTCAATTGACGAAATAATTGAATTTATAAAACGTGATAACCTATTCCAATACCCGACCGAGAGGGAGGTAGCAAGGCTCACCCGAGCTTGCTATAAGCGACTTGTTGCCCTTGACAACGAGAAACTGGTCTACGAATTAGCGAACGCACCCGTCGAAGTGGCTAAGCAAATAAACCTCTATGCGATGATGCGATTAAACCGCCTTGTCCGCGAGTTTATGATCAATCTCATCGGAGATAAATATCGCCAGCATGATTTCTCTTATACCAAGAAAGATATCAACATCTTTTTCTCCCATTTGCAAGAGCAGAATGATGATCTAGCATCATGGAGTGCACATACCATAGCAAAACTTAAACAGGTACTAACCAAGTGCCTTATTGAAACGGGAATGCTTGACAGTGTCAAAGATACTACGCTAAACCCCATCTTTATTAGTGAGGAACTAGAATCAGGTATTAGAGAAAACAATGACTTGACCGCACTTTCTGCGTTCAATTGTTTCAGATAGGAGTGTGACTATGGCAGATATTAAACAAGAACTTGATAAAATCAAGGTACGCATCTCCGATGCGAATTTCCTAGCAAACAAAGGTCTTTCTAACGAGGTGGGGATTCACGTATTCACATACGCGCCGCAATATGAACTCATTGTCCGAGACTACATTGATAGGCTTGTAAATACACCATCCGATGACTTCAGGGTCATTGAGCGAGATATGTATAAAATTATGCTTGAGATCTTGGAAGAAAAACGTGTGCTCGGCACGGTTTCGGCTTTGGAGGAGAAGAAGGGTAAGGACTATCTCCTCGTACAGCTTCAAAAAGTAGCCACGCCAGCCGAGTTCCTCGTCAAGATGAAATATGAGCCACACCAGTACGGCGATGTGATATTCCTGACTGGTATAGGCAAAGTATACCCCTTTATGCGATCG
>JAQSXG010000593.1 GCA_029256785.1 Neobacillus sp. | reverse complement strand
ATATAGCAGTAGTATGGAAAATCGGCTGTAATGGTGCATAGTAAATAACAATTAGCATCAATACAAGGGATGAAATAACTGCCCAGACAAGGTATCGATTTCCAAATGGATTTCTTGACAATACTGACTTCTCACTCCGGCAGTCAAAGACGTGAATAAGCTGTGCTAAAACAAGTGTTGCAAATGCGATAGTTTGCGCATATTGGAGATTATTAGTATCTCTATAATACACGATCATGAATGCCACGAGTGTCACTATCCCAATGAGGAAACCTCTAGAAATTACTTTCCAACCTAAACCACGAGCAAATATACCTTCATTTGGGCTACGAGGCTTACGTTTCATCACATCTTCCTCTGGCCTGTCTAGCCCTAGAGCCATTGCTGGAAGCCCATCGGTTACTAAATTTACCCATAGAATTTGAATAGGAACTAAAGGTAAAGGCAGTGCTAAAAGAATAGCGAAAAGCATCACCAATATTTCACCAACGTTTGATGCGAGTAAATAGCGGACAAATTTACGAATATTTTCATAAATATTACGACCCTCTTTAATCGCGGCTTTGATTGTCGCAAAATTATCGTCTAGCAATACTAAGGAGGATGCTTCTTTTGCAACATCTGTTCCGGTAATCCCCATTGCCACTCCAATATCAGCTGTCTTGATTGCAGGAGCATCATTTACTCCATCACCTGTCATTGCAACAATATGGCCTCTATTTTGCAGGGCTTTAACGATTTTTAATTTATGTTCTGGCGAGACCCTGGCAAATACAGAAACGTCATCCACAATATTTTCTAGTTCTTCCACTGACATGACTGACAAAGCATTTCCATCTAGCACCTTGCTATTCTTGGTTAAGATTCCTAGTTGAACAGCTATTGCCTTTGCAGTAATCACATGGTCTCCTGTTATCATTACTGTTTTAATACCAGCTTCCTTACATTCTTTAACCGCATCTTTCACTTCTGGCCTTGGGGGATCAATCATCCCCTGAACACCAATGAAGGTAAGTTTTTTCTCTGCTTCATTTTCACTTATAATTACTGTATTCGGTTGCACAGACTTAAAAGCTATCGCTATCGTTCGAAGGGCCTGTGATGCAAGGTCATTCACAGCATTCTGAACATTATTTTGCATTCTATCATTTAAAAATTGGGTTTTTCCATCCCATAGAATCGACTCACTTTTTCCTAAAATGACATCAGGCGCTCCCTTTGTCACAATAAAATGCCTACCCATTTTATCTTTCACATGCATACTCATCATTTTTCTAACTGAATCAAATGGGAATTCATTGATGATTGTAAACTCTTCCAGTAGACTATTACGGTCAAAACCTGCTTTCATTGCACTAACAAGAAGCGCACCTTCTGTTGGGTCTCCATCTAGGATAATCTCATCCTCTTTTACAACCAACTCTGAGTGGTTACAAATCATTCCGAAAATTAACATTTGTTGCAATGCCTTTTCGTTTTTAGGCTGCACAAGGGCTCTATCTAGGTAAAAATCTCCTCTAGGTTGGTAACCTACACCATCAACAGTCCAAGTATTTCCACCGCTCCATAAATGGGTAACAGTCATTTTATTTTGTGTCAATGTTCCTGTTTTGTCGGAACAAATAACTGATGCACATCCAAGAGTCTCAACTGCAGGGAGTTTTCTGACAATCGCATTTTGCTTTATCATTTTTTGTACACCTAGTGATAAAGCAACTGTTACAATCGCTGGTAACCCCTCTGGAATCGCAGCCACTGCAAGTGATACACCCGCTAAGAACATGGTGTAAAGATCATTTCCCTGTAATACCCCTACCACAACAACAAGGACAGTTAATAATAAGGCAACGGTTATTAGTATTTTTCCTAATTGCTCTAATCGTCGTTGTAAAGGAGTGTCTTGTGTTTGGGCTCTTTGGAGTAAGTCAGCAATTTGACCCATGGCGGTTTTCATACCGGTGGCAATGACAACACCTATGCCACTACCTCTTGTAACCATTGTGCCCATGAATGCAATATTTTCCATATCACCAATTCCAGGGTTTGGTGTTTTCAAACCATTAATATGCTTAGCAACTGGGACAGACTCACCCGTTAGCGCAGATTCTTCTATTTCTAGACTTTTTGCTTCAATGATTCGGACATCTGCTCCAATCCGATCACCACTAGAAAACTTAATAATATCACCGGCAACAATTTCTTTTGACGGAATTTTAATCCACAATCCATCCCTTAAGGAGGAAACCTGAGGAGCTGATAATTCCTTTAACGCTTGTAACGATTTCTCCGCTTTTCTTTCTTGAAAGAAACCAAGAAAACCATTAATAATAACAATTGCAATGATGGCAATTGCATCAATATACTCTCCCAACAACCCCGAAACTAATGTTGCTGCGAGTAGCACAAGAACCATAAAATCTTTAAATTGGCTAAAAAATAAGAGCAAAGCAGATTGCTTTTCTCCTTCATCCAATTCGTTATAACCGTGTTTTGCAATCCGATTATTAACTGCTTCCTGTGATAATCCAGACGAAAAGTCGGTATCTAAGACCTCTTCAACTTGTTTTATCTCCATCTCATGGAATTTCATCCGACCATCTCACTTCCCCCTTTATTGATTCAGACTAGCTCTAAAGAAAGCATATTCAGCCTTGTCCAAAAAAATGCTATGATTAAGAGAAACTTCAAATCGTTCACTAACTGGGGTAAAATAAGACAGAAAATAAATTTATAGGATATAATTATTATTGTTCTTATAACTCTGTTGATTGGAGCGGAAGGCACGAGACTCCTCGAAAATGCTATCGCATTTTCTTCGTGCGTGGGCAAATGCAAGGATGCTATTCAAAGTCCTGCGGGAAGAGCGAGTCACGGGAGACCCCGCAGTAGCGAAGCGCCGATGAGGCTCCCGGACTGCCCGCGGAATGCGAAGTGCCTGGAGCTCCAATCAACAGCCATTTATAAGAGCCAATTATATATATATGAATGAAGTAGAGGATGTTTTTCATGTCATTTGATGGTTTATTTACTAAAGCAATGGTTGATGAACTGTCTCTTGCCTTAAAAGGTGGGAGAATAAACAAAGTTCACCAACCCTATAAAAATGAAGTGATCTTAACCATCCGTGCAAACGGACTAACCAAAAGTTACTATTATCCGCACACCCCAACTACGCCAGGGTACAGTTAACCAAAGAAGCCTATGAAAATCCTAGTGAACCTCCAATGTTTTGTATGCTCC
>JAQSXG010000592.1 GCA_029256785.1 Neobacillus sp. | reverse complement strand
CAGATGGCCATTAATATGGCTTTTCAATTAGCATCATTGCATGATAGTTCAGATCTAAAAATGGTATTTATTTACAATGAAAAGACTAAAAAATCCTTTGAGTGGGTAAAAAAACTGCCTCACATTTGGAATAATGATATGGATTTTAGATTTATAGCAAAGGATAAGGATGAAGTACAGACTCTTTTTCGTTATCTTTCTTCAGAACTTGAAAATCGTTTAGGTCAAGAAAATAGACGAAACACAGCTCCCCTTCCTGGTTATGTACTATTTGTTATTAATAAAGAATTAATTGAAGATGTATCCATTTCAAAATTTGTTACTGCTGACTTCGATAAAACAGGCTTTGCATCAGTATTTGCCTTTGGAAATATAAATGCAATACCAAATGGTTGTAAAGCTCTTGTACAGTGTACAAAGGATAAATGCGGAATATATAGTAACCTTGACAATGAAAAAGGGCTTACTTCCTTTGATAAAGACGAATTAGATCTAAATGCTATATATAACTTTGCCACAGCCATGACACTTTTTAAAAGCGATACAGGAAAAAGCAAAGCTGGAATTCCTACAACAGTTACTTTTCTAGATTTATTTAAAGCTGCAACCATTGAAGAAATAAATATTTTATCCAAGTGGAGTGAGAGTAATCCACAAAAATCCTTAGCAGTTCCTATTGGAATAAAAAATGGTGGAGAGTTATTTAAACTGGATATTCATGAAAAATATCATGGCTCCCATGGGTTAATGGCAGGTACCACTGGTTCTGGTAAGAGTGAATGTATACAATCCATTATATTATCACTAGCAGTGCATTTTCATCCAGAGGATTTATCTTTTGTTTTAATTGACTTTAAAGGCGGTGGTATGGCAAATTGCTTTACAGGAATGCCACATATTGCCGGAATCATAACAAATTTGGGGAATCAGATTCGTAGGTCCATGATTTCCTTAAACTCTGAACTAAAGCGAAGACAGAACATGCTGAAGGAAGCAGGGGTAAATCATATAGATAAATATCAGGCTTTATTTAAAAATGGTACTGTGGAATTACCAATGCCTCATTTGGTTATTGTTTCAGATGAATTTGCAGAATTAAAGCAGCAGCAGCCAGAATTTATGAGTGAACTTATAAGCGTAGCGAGAATAGGTCGTTCCTTAGGAGTCCATCTAATTTTAGCAACACAAAAACCTTCTGGAGTTGTGGATGATCAAATTTGGAGTAATACACGTTTTCGTATTTGTCTTAAAGTTGCAGATAAATCTGACAGTACAGGAATGGTAGGTGTACCAGATGCAGCAGGGATAACAGTTCCAGGTAGAGGATATGTACAAGTAGGCTACAATGAAGTATTTGAATTAGTTCAAACTGCATACACTGGGGCGGATTATGTACCTGTTGATAAATTTGTAAATAAGGAACAACAGCGGGTTTCGTTGATAGATGGCTGCGGTGAAATTGTGACTTCAGCAGAGATTAAAGCCATTGCTTTGGAAAATACGAAAAAGCAATCTCAGTTGGAAGCTGTAGTGGATTATTTTGCGAAAATTTCAATAGAAAATAATATAAAGCCTAATTTAATTTGGCAAGAACCGTTAAAGCCAATGCTTAGTCTCTCAGAAATTACTTTATACAATGAAATGATGGGAGAAGATCTAAAAAAAGGTCATACTGTTTTGCCTGTGCTTGGTATAATTGATGATCCCGAAATCCAAAGGCAGCATCCACTTACAATAGACTTAAGCAGTAGAGGACATCTTGTGCTTTATGGAATGCCAGGTTCAGGAAAAACTACTTTCCTGCAAACACTATTATATTCAACTATAAGCACTTACAAAGCGGAAGAAGTTCATTTTACTATTTTAGATTTTGGTGGAAGAGTGCTTGAACTATTTTCCTCAGTACCCCATACAGATCATGTATTTTTCCCAGATGATACAGAGAAGATAGAACAATTCTTTATAGAAATTCTAGATGAAATAGAAGTTCGTCGAAATGCTTTTGCCCGTGTACGTCAAGAGAATTTACCAGCTTATTGCAAAGCAAGTGGCGAAAAACTTCCAGCCCTTGTAATAGTTATAGATAATTTTGCTAAGTTCTATGAACAATGTGATGCATATGAAGAGAGCTTTGGAACTATTGTACGAGAAGGCGCAAAATATGGCATAACTATTGTTACAACGGCAAATACAGTAAATGCTCTTTCGTATAAGTTTACAGATTATTTTGTGCAAAAATACACCTTGCAGCTTGCTGACCCATCCGATTACACTTCTGTGGTGGGAGCAACTATGGGTATGAAGCCGGAGCCAGTAAAAGGAAGAGGGCTTGTTCGTTATGAATCTCGTCTGGTGGAGTATCATACAGCCCTTGCTTTTGAAGAAGTGGATGATGGATTAAGAAGCGAAAAGATTCTCTCAAAAATTAGCGAACTTTTTCAAAGAAAGTCTCAGGAGGTCAGCAAAGAAAAAGTAAGTAAAGAAAATGGGAATAAGGAAAAACCAAAAGAGGAGAAATCAGGATTCTCCATGCCAGGACTAGGATTTGGTTCACGTTCACCTTCTAAAGTGCCTAAAGCTCCTAAAGCTAAAAATAGCGATGACTTTAAAACCTATTTAGCACAGGGGGAAAAGTCTATTGTAATTGCTCATAATCGAAAAACAGGTGTGGAGTATAGATTGCCTATAAAGGAACATGCTGCCTTTTATATGCTTCATAATCAAGCTGCAGCAGAGCATTTATTTATTGCAAATCTTGCTTATAAATTATTGCAAGCTGGATTAGGACAAATAGAATACTTTGGAGAAAAAGCTTCAAATCAAGAAGAGGATTTCAATGTTTATAAAGATGAGACTGACCTGACAAAACTTGTAGATAAGATGGAAAGTTTTAATGGAAAACAGATGTATGTTTTAATTGATGATTTAATGGAGTTCTATAAGAAAATCTCCGATGCAGATTTGGATAGATTGGTGAAAATGCTGCCTTCTTTAAATGAAAAAAATATATTTATCATCATAGCTGCAACAGTAGAAGAAGCAGCAATTTTAAAAGATTATCCTTTTGGCATATTTTTGTTTAAAGAATGTCCTAGAGGAATACTTATAGGTGGTAAAGCTATTGATGCAACTACAGTTCTTTCTAGTACTCTTACAGATAAGTTATCCTTGGATACCTTGAATTATGTAACAGGTAGCAATATAGCTCTTTTATTTGATGAAAAAGGGGATAGTGCAAAAGTA
>JAQSXG010000591.1 GCA_029256785.1 Neobacillus sp. | reverse complement strand
AAATCGATCTCGTCTAAACCAGTTTCCCGCTATCTTAATCATACCCGAATGGTACCCTTCCACTACCCCACCATAATCATTAATTCGTCCTTCTGGATAATCATTATATTGATGCCAGATGGATACCGGGGTTTGTAGCATTGCTGCAACCATGAAGTCTGCATCACTCTCTAATACTTTGTATGCGGTACTCAAACATTATCGTCCTTTTTATCATTTTCATAGCGTTCACGAATTTCAAGGTTTTTAGCGTGGTTATACAAATCCAAAGCTTTAATAGCTCTAAGAGCAAGTTTCACAAACAAGATAAAAGCAAAAATTCCTAATCCAATACTTAACAACCAAATCAAAAATAAAAACACGCTGAATCCTCCATAAAACAATCCTGGTTGTGCCATCAAATCTAATCATCTCCTTATCTATAAATAATACCCTAATCACGTTTAAACTTCCACATTTTGTATATGTGGGTAAGGAAAGTTTTCCTCATTTCATAAAAACACCCCACCATTGCAGGCAGGGTAATCTAAGAGAACATACTACTCTACAGAATATTCATCTACGCTGAACGTAAGAATCTTATCGAAGATCATATAATCCTTCCGATTGGTGAACGGCCCTTTATTATTGTCATGCTTATCAATCGCATAAGATGCAGTTCCTGTCCCAGATTGCTTGTTTTCGTACCAAGTAATGAAAGCATTCACTTCAGCCATACTCAGGTCAAATTCTTTTTCAAGTCCGGTGTTCATCGTTACCACCAGTATTGCACGGTCGCCTGTCGGCTGTTCTGGAGTCGGTGACGGTGTTACCGTTGGTGTTGGCTCAATGGTTGGTTCTGGCGTTGAGGTTGGCTCTAAAGTCGGTTCTGGAGTAACGGTTGTTGTTGGTTCAGGTGTTGCCGTTGGTTCGGTAGTCGGCGTAGATGTCGGTTCTGGTGTAGCCGTAGGCTCTGGAATTAATGATCCACTAGAATCTATATCAAATGCACCTAATACAAAATCCTCAGAAGTCTCCTTTTGGTATATTAGTGTTACTTGATGATCCGTATTATCTAATCCTGTCTTCTCAAATAACAAAGTATCTGTTTGAGCATTTCCATAGGCAGAGAAAGTATATGTAGCATCATCAATTTGTATCTTCATAGTTATAGACTTATTTGTATTTCTTGTTCCAAGAACTCTCAGTTTAGTCCCCTTAAACCAAAAAGATGCTGATGATCCATCAGTTAACGCAGCGGTTGCTGATCCTGTACTGTAATAACTCCCAGTATATTTTGTCCATGTCCCTTTATAAGTAATTAGGGGATTAGTATCAATTATTCGAGTCCATCCGGTCTCAGCTTTTTTTAATTGGCTACTACCAACAGTCGCAGCAAATGTATTTTTTTGAATTCCAAAAAATGATATAGCTATAATTAATATAAGACCACAGAATCCCAATTTTCTCTTCCAACTCTTCACAAACTTCATCTCCTTTAATATGTATGCACCAAGCCTACACTAAATCAATGCGAACAAACAGTCTGTTTCTCGACAGGAATTTACAATACACTTAAGGGTTATTGAGGAAATATGTGGATTGTCGTTGAGGTCATGAGCACTGGTAAGGAAAAATTTCCTGGCGCATATTATGAGGTGTATAATAATCAGAAAATACCCGAGGTGTGGTCATGGATAAAAAGCTTAAGCAGAGTTTGAAGGTCGCAGCTGTAAGACGAGAAATTATTGTTGTATGGTTAATAAATGGGGATAAGATAAAGGGCATTGCGGAGGTTTCAGCAGATCCGGAGCGAGTGAAGATCAATACCATTGAAGGACCAGTGTGGGTACCTTACGTTGATGTGGAGAGTATTTCACGAGTGATTAGGCTGCGGGTTGAAGGGGAAACAAACGAATGAACCGCACCCAATGTAGCAGGCCGGTTCATTGATAGAGGATTTTATGCAATGATAAGGAAAATTTCCTCCGAACAGAGCACACCATCACTCTTATCAAGAGAGTCCAGAATAGTATCTCTTCATTGTTTTTTCATTAATGGGATTGTTCGAGTAATCATTCTCTGCCAAACCTTTTCTTGCTTCAATCCAAGGTTCCTCTTGGTGGGTTAAAGACTCCAAAAATTTTGCATCATGATGACCATAAGCTTCCCACACTTCATTCAAGATACTTTCCTGGTCATCATCGAAACACGCTCTACTTTTTTCATTTTTGATTGGGTTCCACCCGTAATTTCTATACTTTGAGAAAATCTCAGTATTCACAGGTCCGTGCACCCAAGCTTGAAATTCAGCATCAAACAACGGCTCTTTTTTTGAGGACAAAACAAGATGCCATGCTTGCGCGTAATAACACAACTTTTGGAGTTTTAAATGTGTGATAGGTATTCCATCTTTGTATGACCTTTCAATAAAAAAGGACGCTACATCTTGGATAGTTACCATAGTATCACTCCTTTCTCCATTATATCTAGATTAAAGCATAACGTTCCCAATTTGTATATACAATTATGCATCAACATTCCTTTTTTTTCCTGATAAACGCCCGCTTTTTACTGTTGTTCTGACTTTATTGGTTTGCTTGCTCGATTTATAAATACTTGTGAAATTGATTACCTCGGCTTTCACCACACTAATAAATTTCGAGTCGCTTACCATGAGCAACCCGTATTTATCCCCAACTTTCAATATTTTTTTATACAAGTAATTAATATTGTTTTGTAATTTAGAAATATTAATATAAGGCTTAATTTGAATGTTCCTATCAATGGCTATGTCATAGTGTTGAACAAACCGTTGTTGAGAATATAGAAGAATAGACATTTTTTCAAAGCAATACCTCAATGAACTATTATTAAAATTGAATGATACTGAGATAGTTGAAATTCTATTGTCTTTTAAATATGGATTTTCATGATTTCTATCTCGCACTAGATTGTCCACTGAAGCACTATAGACTTCTTTGATAAATCCACCATTGAAGTTTGAAACAATAAATTTGGTTAGAAATCCTGTACATGAATAATGAGAAATCTCAACGCTTTTAACGAGTGTCTGTATCAGCATATATAGAATACATTCACTTAAAGCCTCATCCTGGTTTGCTGAAGTTAATTTTTGTACAGGAATTCTTCTTTTAGTTGTTCTATTAGTTATCGGCATGCTCTTCACATTTTTCAACAGTGAATGAGCGATGTCAGATAGATCCCTAATATCATTTTTCTCAACTGCTAAAATAAGTAACTGC
>JAQSXG010000590.1 GCA_029256785.1 Neobacillus sp. | reverse complement strand
AGATTACCATCATCATACAAATAACTCCTTCGACTCAAGTGCCAACATGGAGGATATTTGCCGACTTGCCGTCGAAAAGCAAATAAAAGAGATTTGCTTTACCGAACATTTCTCAGTTAATCCACTCTTGCCAACTTTTGGCCATCTTAATTTCAAAAAATATTTCACCGAAATAAATGATTGTCAGAAAAAATTTGCTGACAGGTTAGTCATAAGAGCCGGCATCGAACTTTGCGAACCTCATTTATTAATGGAAAAATTCGCTGAAGCGCTGCAGCCGCAGAACATAGATTTCATCCTAGGTTCAGTCCATAACGTCAACAACCAAAAGCTACGCGATGTTCTTAAAGAACATCGTACAAAGAGCTTTCAATTATATTTTGAAGAGCTTTATAAAATGGTTGCCATTGCTGACATTGATGTCATCGCCCATTTAGATTTAATCAACCGCTATGCTTTTTCAGAATTTGGTTTATATCCATTTCAAGAGTTACAAACTTTAATCCAACAAATTTTAGAGAAGGCCATCGACAGGAATATTGGAATTGAAATCAACACTTCCGGACTCCATGGTGGATTGAAACAGACATTGCCATCGCTTAAGATTCTGAAGCTATATCATGATTTAGGCGGAGAGATATTAACAATCGGCTCTGACTCTCACTTTGTTGACACTGTAGGGGCTAACATCCGGGAGGCCTATTCTCTTGCAAGTGAATGTGGATTTAAATATATTTTTAAATTTAATAAAAGATTAGCGACGCCTGTGGAGCTAAGATTATGAAATAATAGAAAAAAGTGAATAGTGACTTAGTCACAGAAAATATCCACCTCTAAAGTTATCATTTAAGAAATTATATTCTTTTAGGGGTGTTTACTTATGAAAAAAAATGTAGGGGTAACAGATCGTATGATTCGTCTTGTTCTTGGAGTTCTTCTATTAGGACTATTCCTTCTCGAAGGTAACGTTAAATATTTTGGGTTACTAGGAGTTGTATTAATATTAACTGCTGTAATCCGTTTTTGTCCGCTTTATCCTTTGTTTAAAATCAATACCTGCAAGAAATAGAGTGATAGGAATTAATGTAATAGGTACTATTTAAGGCTATCGATAAATCTCGATAGCCTTTTATATTATCGGGATAAATCAAGAATTAAAATCTTGAGCATAATATACAATTTAATTTTCGTCTTCTTCATCATCAAGCCACTGCAAAGAATAATAACAATCACATAAATAATCATGGAAACCCCAACCAACATCAACCGTGTCCCTAACTACTTTTTCCAATCTATCTGCAAAAGTATGATAATATCCTTCCTCTTTATCACAAATAGAAACTACTTTTTCATACATATTTCCCACATTGGTATAAAAGCTTGCATCTATATCACCGTATGTGTTTGTGAATTCTACTCCTAATTCCACATAAAAAAGCATTAGGTCCACTGTTCTCTGTTTATCTCCAGTGGTTTGCTCAAAAGTTTTGATTGTCTTTTTAGCATCTGATAAGCGGAGTTTCCCGTGCCCTTTTTCAGGGAAAAATTCATTCTGAATCTGTTTCCTAGCAAAAGTAAACAATTACTCAACTGCTTCGTCTCCAAGAAATTTGCTAGATAGATAATTTTGAACGTCCTTATTTATTTTAGACAACTCAACAATTAGTTGAATTAGTTCTGTTTGGTCGTATTCTTTTAAATGTCTCTTAAGTTCACTAATTTTAATTTTCATAACTTCCCCCAAAGTGTTATATGAATTGTTATCTGCTTGAAAAATTGGTTACACTAGCATTATACATTAACTATTCGGAGAGATTAATAATGGAAAATAATCATAATTTAGAAGTAGTTTTAAATGAATGTGAGCGTTTGAAAAAGGAAAACCTTTATTTGAAAAATTTACTTTCAAAAATGATGAATCCTCAGGTTGTAAAAGAGAACCATTTCCCAGCTGAAAATATAGTTAGTAATTTTTCCACTGTCGAAGAAAAGGTTAAACTCTTTAAAAGTCTGTTTAAAGGAAGAACGGATGCTTATGCGCTTCGTTGGGAATCACAAAGCGGGCAGTCCGGCTACATACCCGCATGTGCCAATGAGTGGAAAAAACCAATTTGCTTAAAACCAAAAATTAAATGCTCTGAATGCCAAAATCGCAAATTATTGCCAGTAACTGTTCAAACGATGTATGACCATTTAAGTGGTAAGAGAGTAATCGGATTATACCCTTTGCAAAAGGATGAATCTTGCTCTTTTTTAGCCTTGGACTTTGACAAAGATAATTGGCGTGAGGATGTATTAGCACTCGTAGAGATTTGCAAGGAATACGAAATCCCCTTTAATATTGAGAGATCGCGCTCCGGCCAAGGTGCGCATGTTTGGATTTTCTTTTCTGAGAATATTCCTGCCATTACCGCCAGAAAGCTAGGTATGGGAATTATAGGAAAGACCTTGGAAAAGCGTCATGAAATTGGGATGGATTCATATGACCGTATGTTTCCAAATCAAGATACGTTACCAAAGGGTGGTTTCGGAAATTTAATCGCCTTACCTTTGCAATATCTTGCACGGAAAAATAGCAATAGTGTATTTGTGGATGAAACTTTTGTTCCATTTCCTGATCAGTGGATGTATTTATCTTCCGTACAGAAGCTTTCAAAAAAACAAATCTACTTACTTCTCAATAAAATGGAGAACACTTCATTACCTATACAATTAGTGAATGGACCTCTTCCAAAGAAAATCACAATTGTAATTAAAAACGGTCTTTATTTTAAGAAAGAACGACTTCCATCTTCCATTATCGTAAAAATGATCGAGCTTGCTTCTATTAATAACCCAGAGTTTTACAAAGCACAGGCCAAAAGATTCTCTACATTTGGACTTCAACGCATCATCAATTGTTCATGGGAGGATTCTGAGCATCTAATCCTTCCAAGGGGTTGTTTGGAGGATGTGATTAAGCTAATTAAGGAGTGGAAAATCGAGATAGAGGTACAAGATTTACGATATGAAGGAGAAAAACTTGAGGTTGATTTTAATGGAACGCTAGCACCACTTCAAGAGCAAGCTGTTTCGAACATACTTGAACATGCTAATGGATTACTTTCAGCGACAACTGGTTTTGGAAAAACTGTCATAGCAGCAGATATCATCTCCAAGCGGAAAATTAATACATTAATTCTCGTGCACCGAACCCAGTTACAGAAGCAATGGATTGCATCGTTGTCATCCTTTCTCAATATTCCT
>JAQSXG010000589.1 GCA_029256785.1 Neobacillus sp. | reverse complement strand
GAGAAATACCAGGTTCCTTCTTCCGTAAAAAACATTACGAAGGAAAATACTTATCCCAACTCAACTCAGGATTTACCCACGTTGGAACCGAGTGATTTAACTAAAAAGTTAATTGACTCATCCAAGGAAAAAATCGAAAATCCGGATTTAATTCGGATGCTTAATGAATCAAGTGTGAACAGCACGCCATTTGCTTTAGGTTACCGTGCGATTGTTTACTTGGGGCAGTGGCCACTAAATTATGAATCAACGGAAACCTCTCCAAATTGGGAGTACCAAAAGATTAATACAAACTATTATGATAATCGTGGTGGAAAAGTCCCATATCAGATTAAATATGTCCAAGAAACTCAGAAAATTGTACGCGGTGGACTGACTGCTAAAATCGCTAATGCCGAAGATGTTAAAAAGATGATGCTTTTAAAAGCGATGGAAAAGACTCAGTTACCTCTTTCATTTGATACGGTTATTGGTTCAGGTACGAAGAATGATCAGGTATATAATGTTCCTGTCAATCGTTTAGGATACTTATATGCCTACGCCCCAGCAGTCAATGAAAAGGGTAAAGTAACCTATGGGGAAGTTTATTTAATGCTTAAAGGCAATAAAAAGTCTATCGTGATAAAAAATGTCACCTCACAAGGTATTGGGGCGTGGATTCCTGTTCAGGACCATGTTTCCTTTGGCTTCGCAGCATCAGAAAGACCTAGATAATATTGTGAAAAGACCCTAGTTTTGGCTGATAGGGTCTTTTTTACTTCTTAATAAAATTGGGTAAACTGAATATAATACCGTTGCTAAAGATACCATATTTCGGTACGATAAATAGGTTACTGAAAGGAGAGGTCTATTTTGGGTAGTCCAGTACATGATAAAAATACGCAGGTGGATTTTTTAAAGCAACGCTTAAATATGTTTCTTGATGTCCTAGAGGCAATTGATCCAGAGGAAGCAGATCTAGATGATATCGACAACTTAATAAAGATGATTGATGAATTGGAAAATAAATGCAAGGAATTCAACAATCGTGAAGTGAGTGAGTCTGTTTAAATACAGGCTCTTTTTTATTGCCCTTATGGTGGTAGCAAATCCTTTAATTCACTTGATTATAGTAGTATAATAAGATTGTCGAATAGTTGTAATTTTTAAATATATTACAAGGGGACAAGGGGAAAGGGGTACTCGAAGTGAATATCGAGAAATTTCAAGAAAGCATGTATAAGCTGGTAGTTGATACATCAACAAAACTTCCAAAGGATGTTCGTCGAGCAGTGAAACGAGCGAAGGAACAAGAAAGCGCTGGCACTCGTGCTGCGATGAGCTTAGCGACGATTACCAACAATATTAAAATGGCAGATGACCAAGTTTCACCGATTTGCCAGGACACTGGTTTACCAACTTTTAAAATTAAAACTCCCGTTGGCGTAAACCAATTAGAAATAAAGACGGCGATAAAAAATGCAATTGTCTTGGCAACTAAGGAAGGAAAGTTGCGTCCAAATTCTGTTGATTCTCTTACAGGAGAAAACAGTGGTGACAATCTTGGCGCAGGATTGCCAGTCATGAAGTTTGACCAATGGGAAAAAGATTATATCGAGGTTCGCCTGATCCTAAAAGGAGGCGGCTGCGAAAACAAGAATATTCAATACAGCCTTCCATGTGAATTAGATGGATTAGGCCGTGCCGGCCGGGATCTTGACGGTATTCGCAAATGTATTATGCATTCAGTCTACCAAGCACAAGGACAAGGCTGTAGTGCAGGTTTCCTTGGGGTTGGAATTGGTGGAGATCGTTCATCCGGCTATGACTTAGCAAAAGAACAATTATTCCGTTCTCTTGACGATGTGAATCCAAATGAAGACCTTGCCCGATTGGAAGAGTATGTACTTGAGAATGCGAATAAATTAGGAATTGGAACCATGGGCTTTGGTGGAGAAGCTACCCTCCTAGGCTGTAAAATTGGTGTCATGAACCGAATTCCTGCAAGTTTCTATGTTTCTGTCGCCTACAATTGCTGGGCCTTCCGTCGTATGGGAGTTAGTGTTGATTCAGTTAGCGGAGAAATTAATGAATGGATGTACCAAGAAGGTGAGTTCATCGATTTTGCCCAAACCGAAGCAGAAAAGAAAACAGCTGCAGCAGCTGCTTCTGAAGGAGTTATTACACTACAAGCACCTATTTCTGAAGAACAAATACGTTCATTAAAGGTAGGCGATGTCGTTCAAATTAATGGGATGATGTATACTGGTCGTGACGCGATTCATAAGTATTTATCTGATCATGACGCTCCAATTGATTTGAATGGTCAGGTCATATACCATTGTGGTCCAGTAATGTTAAAGGACAAAGAAGGGACCTGGCATGTTAAGGCTGCCGGCCCTACAACAAGTATTCGTGAGGAGCCATACCAGGGTGAAATCATGAAGAAGTTTGGTATCCGTGCAGTTATTGGAAAGGGCGGTATGGGACCGAAGACTTTAGCTGCTCTGAGTGAGCATGGTGGTGTATATTTAAATGCTATCGGTGGTGCCGCACAATATTATGCAGACTGTATTAAATCGGTTGAGGGTGTCGATCTTATGCAGTTTGGAATACCTGAGGCGATGTGGCATTTAAAAGTTGAGGGCTTCACAGCCGTTGTCACCATGGATTCACATGGAAACAGTCTCCATGCTGACGTAGACAAATCCTCACTTGAAAAATTAGCACAATTTAAAGATCGGGTTTATAAATAAGTTGTTAGTGGGCAGCACCTGGATATAGGTGCTGCACTTTTTTTTGCTAGGTAAAATAGGGGCTTAGAACTTAGGGAAGGGGTGGGAGCGGATTCCTAATTTATCCAAACTTTGTAGTAAGGATCGCTGGAATTGTAGTAAGTGGTAGGAATAGTGTAGTAAGAGAAACAAAGAATGTAGTAAGTAGCAACGGTGGCGGGTTGATTTCCTAATTTATCCAAATATTTTAGTAAGGATCGCTGGAATTGTAGTAAGTGATAGGAATAGTGTAGTAAGAGCAACAAAGAATGTAGTTAGTAAGTAGTAAGTTAATCATACTGCTCATAACTAATCAAAGATTTCACTCTTTCGACAAAAATTCATTCTAATAACAATAGGAATCTGCGATTACATATAGAATTACCCAATAAAGAGAAGGAGGAATTATTTTGTTCGATAAGGATATTACAGTTCCGGAACAATTACAGAAAGCAGAGGCACTGGAAGTCAGACTGCTAGAAAGTCATGATAAAAT
>JAQSXG010000042.1 GCA_029256785.1 Neobacillus sp. | reverse complement strand
AACGTCAATTATCTAAGATCGTGTAAAAATGAAATGGGTGAGATACCATGTGCATTGGAATTTAGACACCAATCTTGGTTTCTGCCCCAATATCGGAAACAAACGCTCGACTTTATGAAAACGGAAAATTGGATTCATAGTATTTGTGATGAGCCGCAATCGGGAGAAGGCTCAATACCGACTGTATTAGAAGCAATTGACCCGGCTAAGCTACTGATACGATTTCATGGTCGTAATGTTTATGGCTGGCAGAAGCGAAATGCTGAAAATTGGCGTGAAGTTCGTTATCTTTATCGCTATAATCATCAGGAGCTAGAGGAATGGGCAAATTCTATCCGAAAATTAGCTACAGATACAGCTAACGTTTATGTGCTTTTTAACAACAATTCTGGCGGTGACGCAGCAGATAACGCGAAAGAAATGATTGATCTTCTAAAGTTAGAGTATGAAGACTTAGCACCACGGCAGTTAGATTTATTTTAAAAGGGGAACTTATGGAATGGATTCTTTTGGTTTTAGTTGGGGTTGCAGCTAGTTCTCTTGGGTCACTTATTGGCCTTGGTGGTGGGATTATTGTTGTCCCTTCGCTACTATATTTAGCAACCTTATCGGGTTTCGGACATATCACCCCACAGGTTGCTGTTGGGACATCACTGTTCACGATGATCTTTACAGGGCTTTCTTCAACCTTAGCTTATATGAAATTCAAACTCGTTGACTATAAAGCCGGTTTAATTTTTCTAATTGGTAGTGGTCCAGGCAGTATTCTCGGTGCCTGGGTTACGGAAGCCTTAAATTTAAAATCCTTTAATATCTTTTTTGGCATATTTATTCTTCTTGTTTCTGTTGTCTTATTTTTAAAAGATAAATTAAAGCCTATCCCCTATCGAAAAGATAAAGGAATTGTCAGGAGCTTTACTGATAATACAGGAAAAACCTTTGAATATGGTTTTAATCCAGTCATGGGTGCATTTATTGCATTTGTTGTTGGCTTTTTGTCAGGAATATTAGGGGTTGGTGGTGGCTCTTTAATGGTACCAACAATGATCCTGCTCTTTTTCTTCCCGCCACATGTAGCTACAGCAACCTCCATGTTTATGATCCTACCGACATCGATCTTAAGCTCGATTACACATATTTCCTTGGGCAATGTCGATTGGTACCTGGCATTAGCATTGGTTCCGGGTGCTTGGATGGGCGCCAAAGTAGGAGTCTTGTTAAATTCAAAACTTAAAAGCAAAACAATTGTCGTATTACTACGAACGGTTTTAATCGTTGTCGGCATACGATTAATCTATCAAGGAATTTTCGGTTAAAAGGGTGAGCAGAAAAGCATGGAAAACATTCATATTTATCATACAAATGACATTCATAGTCATTTAAAACGCTGGCCAAGGATTCATGGTTTTTTAACAGGCCAGAGAACAAGTCACACAATGCAAGGGGAAGAGTTCTTTCTATTCGATATCGGTGACTTTATCGACCGTTGGCATCCATTATCTGAAGGTACGGCAGGTAAAGGGAATATTGAGTTGTTAAACCAAAGTTTCTATGATGCCGTAACAATTGGAAATAATGAAGGAGTTAACTTTCCTTTTGAAGCATTAAACCAATTATACGAGGATGCAAAGTTCGATGTTCTTGTAGCCAATCTCTATAAAAAATCAAATAACCATCCAAATTGGCTAAAACCTTATAAGATTTATCAGACAAAAAAAGGAACTCGGCTTGGGGTTATTGGAATAACTGCACATTTCCATCATCTCTATCACCTGCTTGGCTGGGAATTAACTGAACCGATAGCAGAATTGAAAAAGTGGATTCCGATAGTAAAAGAAAAGTCAGATGTAATCATTGTGCTCTCCCATTTAGGACTACCACATGATGAGAAAATAGCTGTTGAATGCCCTGAGGTGGATGTTATTCTTGGTGGGCACACCCACCATACTCTGTCTGAAGGAAAACATATCGGTCATACACTCCTAGCGGGGGCAGGAAAGCATGGGAAATTTGTAGGGCATGTAACCCTATCTGTCGATGCAAATAAGAACCTGCTAAGTAAAGAAGCTCAATTGTTTGATGTTTTAGATATAGGAGCTCCCCAAAATGAAAAGAACATCTCAAAGGAACTATTTAGAAAAGGGAAGAAGCAATTAAAACAAGAAATTGTTACGCTAAAACAGCCGCTGGAGCATGATCCTTTTCAAGTGACCGAGCTCTCCCGTATATTATGCAGTGCACTAAGAGAGTGGTGCAAAGCAGATTGTGCCTTTATTAACTCTGGTCTACTCTTAGGCTCGCTTTCAGGGAAAGTGACGAAGTTTGATTTACTAACTATTTGTCCGCATCCAATAAATCCTTGTAAAATTAGGCTTACTGGCAGGGAGCTAAAGGAATTATTGCTTGAAACGCAGGATGAAAACTGGTCAAAGCGTAAGGTAGCAGGACTAGGTTTTCGGGGAACGGTTATGGGCGTAAGTATATATGACGGTATTACTTTTAAGGACAGCTTTATTTACATTAATGAGACACTTCTTGAGCCAAATCAAAGCTATAGCATTGCCATTCCTGATATGTTTACGTTTGGGCACTTTTTTACCAACGTCTTATCCGATAAGGAAAAGGAATACTTTTTGCCTGAATTTCTCCGTGACATTCTAAGTTGGATGTTAGTAAAATTGGCCTAGCTATACACGCTTCCTCCCTCCCTTTCATAATCTATAGAAAGAAGGGAGTGAAGAAATTTGATCGAACTTTCACCAGTCGAGATTAATGGACATACGTTTTTAGCCGTTACAGTGTTACTGCCAAAGACAACACTATTAACAGTAAGTAGCGATAAAGGATATATCATGTGCGGTGCTTTAGATGTAGATTTATTAAATGCCAAATTAAAGGATCGCAAAATAATTGCAGGAAGAGCCGTAGGGGTAAGAACGATTGAACAACTTCTTAACGCCCCATTAGAGTCAGTAACTCTAGAGGCAGAAGAATTGGGTATAACAAAGGGAATGATTGGCAAGGATGCCTTGCTAAGAATGTTATAAAAAGCTTGCAGATGCTGCAGGCTTTTTCTAATTTTTAGGCAGGCTAGCTGCAGCGTCTAGGGGCTCGGGTCATAAGCCAATCGCTTCGGAAGGCAAAAAGCGCCTACTGTCAGCGCTCGTCTTATGCCTATCGCCCCTAGGAAAAAATGAACCTCTTTTTCCCTGCCCAAGTCGCTTCCGCTTTTTAATACTAGTTCATCATCTTTTTGCATACATTCCTTGTAAGGGGTGATTTAACTTGGCTAAATTTCGTGTACGGCGCTCGAGACGTGGCCCGTTACCTTTCCGATATGTCTTGCTGTTATCATTCGTATTTTTTCTATTATCAACAGCTTTTGGGGTTTGGGTTGTAAATAAGGGCATTGAACCAACTTTGATGCAAATAGCAGAATCCGAGACGAGAAATATTGCTGCAATCGTTATTAATAAGGCGATTACAAAAAGAACGACCAATATTGGTGAGAACGATAAGGTCATTGAACTTATTCCTAGTGCAAATGGTAAGGCATCGAATGCAACGCTGAATACCGATTTAATTAATCGTGTCTTAGCAGAAACAACCACACAAATTCAAAAAAATTTAAGAACGGCAAAAAGTGGCGATCTAGCCTCGCTAGAACAGTTAACAGATATGGAAATTGAGACCGATGAAAAGAAAGCTTCGGATGGTATTGTTTGGTATGTGCCGTTAGGGCAAGCAACACAAATTGCGCTATTAGGAAATTTGGGTCCAAAAATTCCAGTAAAGTTTACCGCAATTGGTGATGTTCGTCCTGATGTTAAAATTGAATCAAAGCCAATGGGGATCAATAATACATGGGTTGATGTTTTTATTCATATAGAGGTTTCGGTTCAGATTATCACTCCGTTTGCAACAGAAATTACAAAAATTGAACAAAGTATTCCAGTAGGTAACTCTTTGATACAGGGAGATGTACCACAATTTTATAATGGAGGGAGTGGCACCATCCCATCTATTCAACTACCACCACTTCCAGAAAATCAGTAAAAAAAAAGAACTTCCTCCCATTGCCAGAAATGGGGGGAAGTTTCACGGTTCTTACCTTTTTTTATTCGCTTGAATTTCTTGTCTCTTCCACAACCGTAAATGTGGAGTGGGGTCAAACGACCATTCTGTCAAACCGTTATCCTTATACATACCATAATGAAGATGTGGTGGGAACTTGCCGGAGGTGCCTGGAGGTCCATATCCTGAGCTTCCTACACCACCAATAATTGTACCAGGTTCAACTAATTGACCGACCTTTAACCCATTGGCAAAGCCGCTAAGGTGGGCAAAATAATGATACGTATTATTAATGTCGCGGATTCCGACCCTCCAACCTCCGAACCGATTCCAGCCTTTCATTTCAACAATTCCATAGTTGGTTGCACGAACGGGTACACCATACCCAGCAAAAATATCTGTCCCCTCATGCATCCGTCTACCGCCAAACCCTCGTGCATCACCCCAAGTACTGCGGTAACTATGATTGCTTCTGATAGGGACAGGAAATACATGTTTATCTAAATCCAACCGTCCGAAATGCCGATAGAGCTGGGCCTTTCCAGCTATAATTCCAACCGTCTTGTCTCGGTGATAATAATTCCATAAGCCAATTTTAATATTGTCATGGTCTGTCCCATATGATAAAAGATAATTAGCAAAAGCAAAAAGAACATCTTCATCACTTTTTAAGCTTGCCTTTCCATCTCCATCCCCGTCAGCACCCATTCCATTAAAGTATTGGATAATTGCCGGATTATCTTCAGAAGGATTGGGGTTTAAAAGACCAGCCCATTTTTCCGGTGTGAAATATATACCGATAATACTTTCCGCTTTTGGTAAATCCCTGCGAACTTGACGGATATTTCTCTCATATTGATCAATCGCTGCTAGGTAGTACCAAGGAATTTGCGTAATCGTTTCTACTTTTGTGTATAGTTTCATTCTTTCCTGATATTCATCAGGCTCATTCGCATGAGCATTCCAGGACGGGAAAGAGCTCATAATTAATAGGAAAGTTCCAATTATCAGAAATACCCGCACGCGAAAATCCTCCTTCCAATTAATGTACTTCTTTAGTTTATGGTTTCTTCCGTTTTTCATTATGGTTAATAAATGGTAATTTAAAATCTCTTTGATATTCAAATATCATTATGAGAAAATGGCAATAATAGTAACATTTGTAAAAGGGGATGGAATAATTGAGTAAGAAAGAAGAATTTGTAAGAAAACCTGAATGGTTAAAAATAAAGTTAAATACGAATGAGGAATACACTGGTCTGAAAAAGATGATGCGTGAAAAAAACTTACATACGGTTTGTGAGGAAGCACGATGTCCTAATATTCACGAATGCTGGGCAGAAAGACGGACGGCAACCTTTATGATTCTCGGTGATATATGCACGCGCGCCTGTCGCTTTTGTGCTGTTAAAACTGGACAGCCAACAGAACTAGACCTACAAGAACCCGAACGCGTGGCAGATTCAGTTCAGTTAATGAATTTAAAACATGCGGTAATCACTGCAGTTGCCCGTGATGATTTAAAAGATGGCGGAGCAGCTGTTTTTGCAGAAACAGTAAGAGCAATCCGTAGGAAAAATCCTTTTACAAGTATTGAAGTTCTTCCATCTGATATGGGTGGGGTTGAAGAGAATTTGGCGATTTTAATGGATGCAAAACCTGATATCCTCAACCATAATATAGAAACCGTTAGACGCCTGACACCAAGAGTAAGAGCTCGTGCTAAATATGATCGGTCCTTAGAGTTTCTACGTAGGGCAAAACAAATGCAGCCAACTATCCCAACTAAGTCAAGCTTGATGATTGGTTTAGGCGAGACAAAAGAAGAAATCATTGAAGTGATGGAAGATCTCAGGGCAAATAGTGTTGATATTATGACTATCGGACAGTATTTACAGCCGTCTAAGAGCCATTTAAAGGTTGAGAAGTATTACAGCCCAGATGAATTCGCCGAATTACGTACAATTGCACTTAGCAAGGGATTTAGTCATTGTGAAGCCGGTCCATTAGTACGCTCCTCCTATCATGCAGATGAACAAGTGAATGCCGCAGCGAAACACAAACAATTGCTAGGAGAAATAGAAGCGAAGGAAGCTTAACAAGAATTGGATTAAAAAAGGAGTTGACCGTTATTGGTTTAACTCCTTTTTTGGTTATATTGGTATTTTTTTGTTTGGTGTTAAAGGAAAACCGTTTTGGTGCACCAGCCATTAGCCCGAAAAGTAGCCCTCATACATACTACGGTCAAATAGGAACGCGCCATTTGCCCGAAAAGTAACCCACATACATCCTACGGTCAAATGGCAAACCCGTGCTCTCCTCAAAAAACACCACTAACACTACTACAGTCTAATAGACCATTGACTATTTATTAATTACATATCTCCTTGAGAGGCGCCATTTTCGTCTTCGTTTTCATCCATCGGTTTCCCTTGGGGAGAGTCTTTCATCAGTTTGATTAAATGGTTTACAGAATTTCTTGCATTTCTACTAGTTGTATTTAGGTTTGCTAAATTTTCAACATCTCTCATATGACGGGTGTCATCTGTAACATATACATGATAATAACCAGGAACAACTGACATAGCGGTCCTTTTTACTTGGTCAGCGGTAGTGTTCCGATCCTTTGTATCAGAACTATAGGCAATTAATACCTCCTGGTCAGTAACAAGGGTAGCAACATCATTCACATTTGGAATATCGGTGCTAAGCTCACTAATAATATTTGCGACCTTTTCACGGTCAATTGTAGCGTAATGCTCAGCTCCACCTTGATCGCCTTCTACCGGACTCTTTTGATGACGGACAAAGCCATAATCATTACTCATGTTACGGACATTTCGGCTTCCGCCCTCACGATAGAGCTCATTTCCCTTGTTGTTCACATTTATTGTATTGCCGCTTTCTTCATAAATATCACGGTTTGCACTGTCCTTACTACAGCCCGTTGTTGCAATTATTAAGCTTAAGCCTAAAATAATGAATTGTTTTTTCATTAAAAACACCTCCATTCCTTAGAATAGCCAATAATCGGATTTTTTTTCTTAGTAATTGATGGTGAATCGGTTATAATGGGTAATAAGAATGGCTGGAATATGTGGGGTGATTTTCTTGATTATTATTAACGGGACGAATTATGAAATAGTGCAAGAGCATAGAGACGGGTTTAATGAGGAAGCCTTAAAGGCGCGTTATAGTGATATATTATCCAGGTATGATTATATAGTCGGTGATTGGGGCTACGGTCAGCTTCGATTAAAAGGCTTCTTTGAGGATCAAAATCAAAAGGCTACGTTTGATACCAAAATCAGTACCATTAGTGAATATTTGTATGAATACTGTAATTTTGGCTGTGCCTATTTTGTTTTGAAAAAAGTGAAAAAATAAGAAGGATCAGAATTCTGATCCTTCTTATTTTTATTTGTTTAGCATGATAGGACTAATTATAAGGTGATTGTTTATCTGTATTTGGATCGTCATGTGTTGGATGGGCGCCTTCCATTTCCCGTGGCAAGTCTTGGTGTAAGGATTTATTTTCATAGTTAAAGGCGCTATATGGTCGCTGACCTTCTTGCCACTCGGTACTTTTATTTTGGACGGGTTCGTCTTTGCCAATGGGAGAGCCGTATGGACCTTCAGGATATTCTTCGGCCGTTAGAAAGTTTTGTTGTTTTTCCACATTGGACAAGTCTGAGTAGTTTTTTGATTTATTTTCCGCCATACTTTCACTCCTTTTTTTATAGTGTAACTAAAAAGCTGTGAAAGATAGGAGGGATTATTTTCTATAGTAACTCCGTCAAAAAGGAACGTAATTCCTCTGCGTCTTCTTCGTCAAGTTGAAAGGCATATTCCAGATAGCCTTCTTCACGCAGGTCATCTTCTCCGATGATTGCAAAGCGACTTCCCTGCATATCTAAAACAAGATGTTTTCCAAAATGGCGGTCAGTCTGGACAATCGCTAAATCAAATCGTTGGTTGTCACCAACAAAGCTAACAAATCGGGTTTTTGTATTTTCTATATCATCGTATAAAAAAAAGCGTTCTTTCATGGTAATGGTCCCCTTCTATGTAGTAGTTATTTGGAATCCCCTTAATAGTACCAAAATAAATAATCCGAAGGGAGTATTTGGGTCTAAAATTCTCTTGCAAATATTTTACTTAAAGGAAAAACACGAATCTTGTCAAATTATGATACAATATAAGTAATTTGACATATGTTGGTGTTCGAGAGGGTTGAAGTCATTGAATGGTCGTTACATGAAAAAAGCCAAAAGTGTAATGCAATGGGGTAAAATCTTTTTGCCTCTATCGTCTATTCGTTATTTCCCTCCGGATTTCGTAGTGCGTAATCCTGTTCTAGAGGGAGTAACTAATGCTTTTAATGCTGGCCATGAAGTAGCAGTTATTGTTTTTAATGTATTAAATCGTAAAGACTTAATTCAACAAATGGGGCATCAGCAACATGAGAAATTAATGAAAAACCTTAAAAAATTCTTTCAAAAATATATTCAACAAGAGGGTAATAATAGAGATGTCATTACTCTTCACGATTATTACGGTGACGGAGTTACTCTAATAATTAAGGTAAATCAGGATAGACATTCTATATCAAATATTGATGTACTTATGAAAAAGATAACAGGTGAAGTCGAACAAAGTTTAAATAAAATATACCCAGCAGTTCAGCCTATCTTTGAAGCAGGCTATATGTTTGTGGAGAAAGATGATTGTTCGATAAAAGAGTCGGTCTTTAGAGCGCACAGACAAGCGATGGCGATGGCAGAGAAAAGAGTTCATTCTGAATTTAATGAGATGGTATACACAATAGGGAAAATCGTGTCTGAAAAAAATATATCATTATTAGCTCAGCCGATCATTGATGTGGCTACAAGCAAAGTTCATGCGCTAGAGATGCTGACTCGAGGACCAAAGGGCACAGCTTTAGAATCACCCCTGCATCTTTTTTCAGTTGCTAGACAAACGGGGCAGCTATATAAATTGGAAATGATTGTTCTTGAAAAGATATTTCAGCAAATAAAAGATACCCGTTGCCGTCAGGACATATTTATCAATTGCACACCAATCACTTTAGCCAATATTAGTTTTACTCGTGATTTAAAAAAATTGCTTACTCAATATAGAGGGATACACCCTAGGCAGATTACATTTGAAGTGACAGAACGGGATTCAATTGATGGTTTAAAGGACTTCATCTATAATATCAAGGTTTTACGGTTAATGGGCTTTAAATTTGCTGTAGATGATACAGGGGCTGGATATGCGAATTTGAATAGTATAAGCGAAATTATGCCTGATATCATAAAAATTGACCGATCGGTAATTGAAAATATTGATAAAAATTCTCTCAAGGAATCAATGTTAAAAGGATTGCTTCTTGTTGCAAGGGAAGCAGGTTCCTTAGTAGTTGCGGAGGGAATTGAAAACGAAGGAGAAGCATCTGTCTTAACGAGGAATAAAGTTGATTTAGCCCAGGGCTATTTTTATGCACGTCCAACAGATCTCCTCACATGTATGGCAACTTAGTTAAATTAAACAAGGAAGTGGACTTAAAATGTATTTTGTTGACCGCGAAAAGATTGAAGCCACACTAGTCTTTTTAGAAAGGCAAACGAACCTTTTAGTAAGCAAAGAGGTTTGGGTAACAGAAATCGAAAAGGCTGCCCAGGAGCGCTTGGTGCACATGGTGATTGAATCAATCCTCGATATTGGCAACAGTATGATTGATGGCTTTATCATGCGGGATCCCGGCAGCTATGAGGATATTATTGATATCCTAGTCGATGAAAAGGTGATTTTAGATGAATCGGGTCAAAGCTTAAAAGACTTCATTCAATGCCGGAAATCTCTCGTTCAGTTGTATACAGAAATTGATCATGGGGAACTATACAGACAATTCTCAAGCAATTTACAGGCTCTAACATTATTCCCAAATAATATTAGACAGTATTTAACAAATGAACTGGGACCGGTATCAGCATTTAAAAAATAATCTACGGACCGCATTCATTGCGGTCTATTTTTTTATGGAAGAACGGTTAACCTAGATGTAGGAGTGATACATATGAAAAAATATAAAGGGTATTTAATTGATTTGGACGGAACGATGTATAAAGGTACGGAGCGAATCGATGCCGCGGCAGATTTCGTGAGAAAGTTGCAAGAAAAAGGTATTCCTTATTTATTTGTGACAAATAATTCATCACGGACGCCTGAACAAGTAGCAGAAAAATTAAATGAATTTGATATTCCAGCAACAAAGGAGCAGGTTTTCACAACTAGCCAGGCAACTGCTAATTTCATTTTTGAAAAAAATAAAAATGCAACAATTTACGCAATAGGTGAGGAAGGGATCCGCACCGCACTTGAAGAGAAGAATCTTAGGCTAGCCAGTGAAAATGCTGACTTTGTTGTGGTCGGAATTGATCGGGCAATTAGTTATGAAAAACTAGCCGTAGCATGTTTGGCTGTCCGTAATGGAGCAACATTCATCTCTACGAACGGAGATATCGCGATTCCAACGGAGCGTGGCTTGTTACCAGGGAATGGTTCGCTAACATCTGTTATAGCTGTTTCCACACAAACACAGCCAATATTTATCGGGAAGCCTGAATCGATCATCATGGAACAAGCCTTAGAGGTTTTGGGAACAGCGAAGAATGAAACGCTTATGGTGGGAGATTATTATGATACAGATATCTTGGCAGGAATGAACGCTGGGCTGGATACATTATTAGTTCATACTGGTGTAACAACAAGGGATTTGTTGTCTGCATATGATAGAAAGCCTACTTATGCTATTGATTCATTGGATCAATGGGAACCGTGAAAACTATAGGATATGTTGGTTAGCCGCTCAAATGAGCGGTTTTTTTTTCTAATAATTGGGTAATTTATTAAGAAGTTAAATGTAGGTAGAGGTGAAGGTTGTGATTAAAAGGAGGCACTTAGTATTTAATCTTTCAATAATAATGATTCCTTGGTTATCGTTACTATTGATTGGCAAGCGTGATATGAAACGGTTTTCTTTATCTGGTGTATTTATTGTCATTTTTGAAATATTAAACCATCTGTATGGACACAAGAGGAAGTGGTGGAAGTTTTACGATAAGAGAAACTCATTTATAAAAGATGAGCTTCCTTGGAGTATTGGACCTTATTTGCCCATTTCCATGTGGTTGCTAAAAATTTCTTATGGTAACTTAAAAAAGTTTGTAGTCCTTAATGTGATCTTTGATGCACTCTTTGCCTTTGTATTCATTGATATTTTTAAAAAGTTAAAACTTGTTGGCCTCAATAACATAAACAATTTTCAATTTTTTATTTACTTGCACTATAAAGCTTATTTATTATACGGAGTACAGTATTTGTATGAGAAATTTAAACGATAAGTTGACAAAAGCTCAGAGCCTAGTTACTCTGAGCATTTGTTTGTTTAAAGAGTACTACTCCACATGCGCAGCACGGTGAGCAAGTCTGCTGGATGCTGCGGCTGCTATCGCACCAATAATATCATCTAGGAATGTATGACATTCACCAGTGGATTTATCATTTAATCGAGCTAAAATTCCTGGTTTCTGTTTATCTATATAGCCATAATTAGTAAAGCCGATGGAACCATATACGTTAACAATCGATAAAGCGAGAATTTCATCGACACCATAAAGGCTTTCATCTGTTTTAATAATAGATTGAATAGGCTCTTCTAACATACCTTTTTCAGCAAGCATATCAAGCTGAATACCAGTAATAACAGCGTTTTGAACTTCACGTTTTGAGAGCACACGCTCGACATTTGCAATACAATCTTCCATTTTTAAATTTTCATGATATTTTTCTTGAAGGAAAAAAACTAAATCGGCAATGTCCTGAATTTCGACGCCTCTTTCTTTAATCCATCTCCGAGCAGTTTCTTCTGTTAAATCCACTTTTTTGTCGTCTGCCATCCCATTTATCACCTTTTCTTTGTAATTTTCATTATATATACACTTAATTCATAACATATGCACAATTTTTTGAAAAGTAACATGCGTTCCATTTCCTATTTTTCACTTATAGTGTTGCATTCATACTTTTTTAAAATAAGAGAAGTCAACAAGTTTTCTTCATCTAATACATATATATGAGATAGACACAAGTTAAAGAAGAGGTGGAGGTGAGGAAATGCTACAAAAATTACTTGAGCAGCAGTATGGGATAACTGTCGATGAATATTTCAAACTAAATTCCTATGATGCGCTGAGAGGAAATGGTTTTTTATATTTAATTACCAAGCCTGGAAGCAGGGAAAAAGAGGATATAGAGGAATTGGAAAAAATTTCCGAACACTTAAGAAATAATGGGGATTCCCATGTACCAGTCTTCCTTCCTACTAAAGATGGCAACTTAATTACTACTTGGGAAGAAAAAAACTATTGTGTATTAGCAACCCGTCAATCGGAAAAACAGCCAAAACTTAGGTTAGGGAGGAAGTTGGCAAAATTTCATGAACGGGGGAAAACGGTCCCCTTTAAAATTGAGCGTTCCAGTAGGATTGGCCAATGGAAACATCTTTGGGAGAAGCGTCTGGAGCAAATAGAAAAGGTATGGAATGACCTCCTTTTTCAAACACCTGAAGACGAGTTTGAAAAAATGTTTATTGATTCTTTTCCATATTATATAGGTATGACAGAGAATGCGATTCAATATTTAGTGGATACGGAAATTGATGATGAACCAACTGTTTCTGATAGTGGGACCGTTTGTCATGAACGTTTTTCTGAAACTACCTGGGGTACGCAATATTATATAAAAAATCCTTTTGATTGGGTATTTGACCATCGAAGTCGTGATCTCGCAGAATGTACGCGTGAACGTTATTTCCGCAATACTCAAACGTATGAGCTCGAATTGAACCAATTTTTCACGGATTATCAAGCAGTCGCGCCATTGTCATCTTTTTCATGGAGACTGCTGTTTTCTCGTTTACTATTTCCGCTTCATTATTTTGAGTGCATTGAAAATTACTATATTACTCAATCAGAGCAAGAAAAAAGGGTATTAGAAGAAAGGCTTAGTAAAATATTAAGGCAATCGATGGAATATGAACGGTTCTTAGGTCGCTTTTTTCAATCTGCGGGGGCACAGGTGAAAAATTTGAAAATCCCACAGTTGGACTGGTTATACACATAACAAATGAAAAGCGATTGCCGGAGTGGCAATCGCTTTTTAACACGGTGATTTAGAAAACTTGTTCTACTTCAACAACACCGGGAACTTCTTCTAAAAGAGCTCTCTCAATACCGGCTTTAAGTGTGATAGTTGAACTTGGGCATGTTCCACATGCACCTAACAAACGGAGCTTGACAATACCATCTTCAACATCAACTAATTCACAATCTCCGCCATCGCGAAGAAGAAATGGACGTAATTTATCTAATACTTCTTGAACTTGCTCTAACATTTCTTGTTCTTGCATATTTATCTACTCCCTTCCTACCCCTATTATAATGTCATTGAAGGTAAAAATCCATTCTTAGAAATTTGGAAATCACCCAATTTAATACATATTTTTATGTTTTTATAGTTTAAATGTTGTAAAATTAAAGAAAAATGCGAGGAATTGATTTTGTGACAAATTTAAAAATTGAAGTTATCCTATATGGTTCTGATGAATTATGTCCTAGCTGTGTTCATTTACCATCCTCAAAAGAAACGTTTGAGTGGCTAGAGGCAGCAATTTCTAGAAAGTTCCCCAATCAACCATTTAAGATGTCATATGTTGATATTGGGCAGCCTCCAGAAGAAATAGAGAAAGCGGAATTTGCAAAAAGAGTCATCGAAGAAGACATGTTTTATCCAGTCGTAGTTATTAATGAAAAGATCGTTGGTGAGGGAAATCCAAGGCTCAAAACGATTTTTGCAGAATTAGAAAAGTATGGCTATAAAGGGATATAAAAAGGGCCATTCCGAATAAGGAATGGCCTAAATATTAACCGTTATGATACTTATACAGCCAAAGGACTCCAGATTTTAATAATCTGGCAACCCGTCCTGTAATAGCACGATCTGCCATCATTCCAAAGCCGTGCTTTTTCCCTAAGGAACCGAGAACACCTTTTAATTTAATCGTTGGGAAGGTGACAGGTGGTTCTTCCCCATTCCAACGCTTTTTCAAGACTTCTACAATTTGCTCTGCCTGCCCCTCCGCTAATTGAGCACTTGGAGCATGAGGGAGACTCGCACAATCACCAAGAATAAAAACATTTTCATCATTTGGTAAATGATGGCGCGGGGTAATGACAACGCGACCAAGACGATCTGTTTCTTCCCCCATGTTGCGAACAATTTGATTTGCCTGTATTCCTGCTGTCCAGACAATAACATCACAAGGAATGGGGTGGTCATGATTGTAAAGCATATTTTCTTCAACTTTTGTGATATTGGAATTATTGATTATTTCAACGTTATTTCTAGAAAACCAATTCTCCACATACTTACTTAATCTGTCAGGAAAGTCGGACAAGATATGTTTTCCTCTATCAAATAATTTAATCTGAAGATCTCCCCGACTCTCACTCAACTCACTTGCAAGCTCCACACCACTAAGACCAGCACCGACAATACCAACTACCGAACCGGGACCAAGGTTATTTAAAATGGTATAAGTTTGACGTGACTTTTCAATGCTCTGAATACTATTAGTAAGTAGGTCTGCTCCAGGTACCCCATGATATTTATCCTCACACCCAAGGCCGATTATTAAATCATCATAAAGAAGTGGTTCTTCATCTTTTAATAGGATCCTTTTCTGTTCTTTCTCAATTCCAACTATCTCCCCGTATTTAATTACTAATTGAGGATGCTCAGGAAAAGAGACACGTATTTCCTTATCAGATATCGTTCCGGCTGCCAACGCGTAATATTCCGTTTTTAAGCAATGATACGGAACGCGGTCAACGAGTGTAATCCTAACATCCCCAGGTAGATTATTTGG
>JAQSXG010000588.1 GCA_029256785.1 Neobacillus sp. | reverse complement strand
CAGTTCCTGGACCCGCTGCTCGGTTTAAGACAATGAACCTTTGGAAAATTTTTTGCTCAATGATAGCTTTTAATGAAGGTCTTTTCCTGATTTCTTCCATACTTGATCCATGTGTGGTCATAATTAGTTTGATGCCAGCATTTACGGCCTCTTGAATCGCCTCTGCATCCTCAGCCCTGCCAATTTCATCAACTACTAAAACATCGGGGCTCATCGAACGAATCATCATCATCATTCCCTCTGCCTTTGGACACGCATCAAGCACGTCTAAACGATGCCCAAATGACATTTGTGGGATCCCATTTACACAACCGGCAATTTCTGATCTTTCATCAACAATTCCCACCTTGTAAGCTTGAATCTCCTTACGATTGTGTCCCGTCGAAATGATTCTTGCGATATCACGCAGCAATGTTGTTTTCCCTGTTTGAGGTGGCCCGATGATCATCGTATGCAACCAGGTATCTTTAAATATATAGGGAGTAAGCCATTCAGCAATTCCTAGCTGTTCCTTTGCAATCCGAATATTAAATGAAGCAATATCCCTTATTGCTTTTACCTTCCCCTCCTCAAGAATGACCTTACCAGCTAGTCCAATTCGATGCCCTCCTGAAACTGTTATATACCCTCGTTTTAACTCTTCCTCAAGCGTATAAATGGAGAACTGGCTAATTTTATTCATTAAATGGAAAGCATCGTCTTGTTGAATAATATAAGGTAAAAAATTGGGAGCACCCTTTAACATTATTTCTATCGGACGATTAATTCGAATCCGAATTTCTTCCAACTCATCTTTTTGATTAGGAGGGATTTTACTAATAATGTCGGCTATATTTTTTGGTAAGAATTTTAGGATCGTTTCCACAACGCTACCTCCTTGTGTTGCTTGTCTCATTAATTCAAATGTATGCTTTTCCCAGAGCTTTATGACTTACAAAAAGGCAATTCTTTCAAAAACTCATCCCTTCTTAATTTCTATTTCTACAACTAACTATTTTTGCTAGGCATACTTAGTGTGAGAGATTCGTATTTTATAGGAAGTAGATATTTTAAGGAGGGAAACAACTATGTATAATTTTAATCAACGTAATTTACAGTTACAGAGGAGTAATAATAGATTAATAGTGACTGGAGAAGGTGAAATTGCTGTACAACCAGACACAGCATCCGTGAATTTTGGGGTAATAACAGAGGATAAGGAATTGATTCCTGCACAACAGCAGAATTCAATAACTGGAACACAGTTAATCAATGCACTTGTAGCCATCGGGATTGATAAAAACAATATAAAGACGTTTGATTACCGGATAGAATCAGATTACGATTATGATCAAGGCAAACAAATCTTTCGTGGATATAAAGTCACACATATTTTACAGGTGAATATTGATGATTTATCAATTGTTGGCAGTGTTGTTGATACGGCGGTGCAAAACGGTGCGAATTACGTGGCCAATGTACAGTTCACTGCAAAATCCAAAGAGTCCTATTATCATCATGCACTATCGCTGGCACTAACAAATGCAGGTGAAAAGGCTAAAACCATTGCGAACACAATCAACGTTTCACTCTTTCCAACACCGCTACTAGTGATAGAAGGCGGTAGTACCGTTCAGCCCTTCGAAAGCCAGCAAACCTTTGTAAAAGGTATAAGCACCACTCAACTAGAACCAGGCCAACTAATAATAAAAGCAACCATTACTGCCGAATACAAATATAGTCCAAATTACTAAATAACTGAAAAATCTTAAAGCAAAAATGCCTATGCGTCAGAGCCTGTTGATTTCCGCTCCAGATGCTTCGCTTTCCGCGGGCAGTCCGGGAGCCTCCTCGTCGCTTTGCTCCTTCGGAGTCTCCCGTGACTTGCTCTTCCCGCAGGACATTGAATGGCATCCTTGAATTTGCCCACGCACGAAGAAAATGCGTTAGCAATTTCGAGGAGTCTTCGCACCTTCCGCGAAAATCAACAGGGTTCAAATTACCTAGTATTACCACACACCTTTTCTAGCAATCCTTTTCATATTTTGGCAGGTTTGTAGGTTACTTCTTGATAATAGGGACAAACGTAAAAATCCAATGAAATATCACTTGACGTCTGGATATTTATGTTGAAATATAGAGTGAAAATAAACTTTAACAGGCAACCGAGGAAGAAGCAAAAACATTGCCAAGATTGTGTACTTGGGGTTATGAAATGATTAAATGCTTTGCAGAAACATTATTAGTTAATAACAAGTAATGATAGTTTTTGGCTTTATTGAACAAACGGGGTGCGTTTATCCAATGAGGATTAATGCTATTTTTTGTGAACTTTATTGAAGTGACGTATGAAGGTTAGTAAAACAAGGAAGGAATTATCATTCTAACCGAAGAATTTGTATCGATAAAGGTAACAAATGAGAGTCTGGAGTGAGAGAATTGAGGGGTAAACCAGAACTTAAAAAAGAAACGAACAAAATTTATAAAACTAAGAAGAGTCCTAATGGTATGTTTGTAGCACGGATTATTCAAATACATAATGAGGAAAGACTAGACTTTGTTTTAGAAATTGAGAATAGCAAAAACAAGCAGATTACCTATAAAAAGGTAGTGGTAACAACAGATAATGATTATCTTTCCTTCCGAATTGCTAGAGGAAACCTTGTTTGGGTGTCCTTGAATACAGTGGCGGTGTGGGATAGACTTGGTCATAAATTAGTTGAAGTGGCTGCTTTGACAGGAAGAGAAAATTACCGTATTTCCAACGAACATTGTTCAGCTTATAGAAGGGATTAATTAAAGAAGAATAGCTACAAAAAGTAAGATTTGTGAAAAATTCCACTTAAACTATCTGGTGTGCGTTTGTAGAAAATTATGAGCCTAATTTCTCGCTAAAAATACGGAGGAATTAGGCTTTTTTATCCTTCTAAAACCTTAACGTTATAATTGCAGTTCCTAAAATTTCCCACTGGTAAACACAACGGCAATAAGTGGTAAATACCGTGGCAATCACTGAAAAAACATGACAGAAGTGGTACGTTCTTATGGCTATACAGTGTAGAGAGAAGTGCAATTATTTAATTTACATCTCTGTTGATTTGCGCGGAAGGCACGCAGACTCCTGCGGGAGTACGGGGCTGGGGAGACCCCACAGGCGCTTCAGCGCCGAGGAGGCTCCCCGGCACGCCCGCGGAAAGCGAAGTGCCTGGAGCGCAAATCAACAGACATATTTCAAAGACTTAATATCAATCTATCTATACGAATTAACGCAGTGATTTTTTAC
>JAQSXG010000587.1 GCA_029256785.1 Neobacillus sp. | reverse complement strand
TGAGGATTTAACACCATCTGACACTGCCCAGTTGAACCGTCAATTTGTATTAGGATTTACTACAAATATTGGTGGCCGTACATCACACTCTGCAATTATGGCCCGTTCTATGGAGATACCTGCTGTGGTTGGAACAAAAACAGCTATCGAGGACATCAACAACGGTGACCTAATCATTGTTGATGGTTTAAAAGGTGTAGTACATATTAATCCAACACCAGAAATTGTTGAACAATATCGTACTATCCATCAAGAATATGAGGAACAAAAAGCAGAGTGGGCAAAATTAGTAAATGAAAAGACAGTCTCAGCGGATCAGCAGCATGTAGAATTGGCTGCAAATATTGGTACCCCGAATGATCTTAAGGGTGTTATTGAGAATGGTGCTGAAGGTGTTGGTCTTTACAGGACTGAATTACTTTACATGGGACGTGATCAGCTCCCAACTGAACAAGAACAGTTTGAAGCATATAAAGCAGTATTAGAGGGTATGAGCGGAAAATCTGTCGTCGTACGTACATTGGACATTGGCGGAGATAAAGAACTTCCTTATTTACAATTGCCGAAAGAAATGAATCCATTCTTAGGTTTCCGTGCGATTCGTTTATGTTTAGAAGAGCAAGATATTTTCCGCACGCAATTGCGTGCATTGCTTAGAGCAAGTGTTTATGGAAATTTAAAAATAATGTTCCCAATGATTGCTACTTTGGATGAGTTCCGGGCTGCAAAAGCCATGCTTGAGGAAGAAAAGCAAAAGCTTGTATCGGAAAATGAAAAGGTTTCTGAGAATATTGAGCTTGGTATCATGGTGGAAATTCCATCAACAGCGATTCTAGCTGATCAATTCGCTAAAGAGGTAGATTTCTTTAGTATCGGTACGAATGATCTTATACAGTATACGATGGCGGCTGATCGGATGAACCAACGAGTTTCCTATCTATACCAGCCATATAGTCCATCAATTCTACGCCTAGTGAAGATGGTTATTGATGCAGCACATGCCGAAGGGAAATGGGCAGGTATGTGTGGTGAAATGGCGGGAGATGAAACAGCTATTCCACTTTTATTAGGACTTGGTTTAGATGAGTTTTCAATGAGTGCCTCTTCTATTTTAAAGGCACGCTCGCAAATCAAAAAATTAAAGAAATCTGATATGGAGAAACTTGCAGAAAAGGTACTAACTATGCAAACGACCAGTCAGGTAATTGAAGCAGTAAAGGAAGCAACAAAATAATTTAGGACCAACTGTATTTTTTTGCAGTTGGTTTTTTTATGTTTAACACCAATTATATTTGGCTATGGTAGCAATATAAAGGAGTGTTTCTTATGCAACGTCAATCTCTTAAAATATCTGCTTTAGTGTATATTATCTTTTGTTCCTCTTTGCTGTCTGCTTGCGGGTTTCATTTTTCACAGGAATTAATCGTAAATCGCTATGCAGATGCCCTTTTAACCAAAAGTAATGAACTTCAATTTCGTTTTAGGATAAATAACGAAATACTAGATAACCAACAATTATATAAGGTGAAGGTGACCATTCATGATGCTCAATTAGCCGCTGCAATTGGAAAACGAGAAATCATTTATGGGGAGGAGCAAGTTGTTACTGGTGAGTATTTAGAAGTAGAAGGTAAGAGTGAAAAGTACATATTCATGGAACCTATCCCTTTAAAAGAAGATTTACATATTCATACCCTTCGGAAAATGATTGAAAATAATAATGCGGTTGCGATTGAAATATATAATGATCAGGAAGTTTTCGGACGAGTCTTCTTAACAAATTTTTCATCAGAGCTCTAGAACGTGATTACAATAATTTCAAAGGGGTAGAATATATTTGTGCATATAATTGGAGATTACGCACTAGCCGGAACAGGATTCTTGTTCCGGTTTTTTTGTGCGAGTTGCGGTAATATATAAGTAGTTTATAAATTAGAATGATGGGAATGATTCGGTTGCTAAATCTAGAGAATACGGTAATTGGTTTTATTGGTACAGGTGTGATGGGAAACAGTATGGCAGGACATTTAATGAAGGCTGGATATCCGTTAATTGTTTATACAAGGACAAAGGAAAAGGCAAAAAAACTTTTAGATAACGGTGCAATTTGGGGAGAAACAGTAAAAGAAATAGCTGAAAAGGCAAATGTCATTTTTACGATGGTCGGTTACCCAAGTGATGTGGAAGAAGTGTACTTGGGGAAAAGCGGATTAATAAAAAATAGTAAAAGAGGCAGTTATTTGCTTGATATGACAACATCGGCACCATCTTTAGCTATTAAAATTTTCCAAGTTGCCAATGAGAAGGGAGTACAAGTTATGGATGCACCTGTCTCTGGGGGAGATATTGGTGCGAGAGATGCGAAGCTGTCAATCATGGTTGGTGGAGAAAAGGAGTCTTTTGATGCTGTAAAGCCGCTACTTGAACTTCTGGGAACAAACATTGTATACCAAGGACCAGCAGGAGCAGGTCAGCATACAAAAATGAGTAATCAAATTGCGATTGCTTCAAATATGATTGGGGTTTGTGAAGCAATCGTCTATGCTCAGAAGGCAGGGTTAGACCCAGAGAATGTCTTGAAGAGCATAGCGACTGGTGCAGCAGGAAGTTGGTCATTAAGTAACCTCGCACCGAGAATGATTAAAGGCGATTTCGAACCTGGTTTTTATATTAAGCATTTTATTAAGGATATGAAAATCGCTTTAGAGGAAGCTGAAAAAATGGAGATGGCAGTCCCAGGGTTAGCACTGGCGAAGTCTCTATATGAACAATTAGCAGAAAATGGCGAAGAAAATAGTGGAACACAAGCATTATATAAAAACTGGAAGTAATTGTGTGATTGAATAAATTCCTTCTTAAATCAAAAACTATGATGGAAGTTGAAAGGGAGGAATAAAAATGGCTAAACGTACAAAAAAGAATGATCCACAGCAAAAAAATAAAAAGGGTTTTGACTCAGCGGTTATTAATGAAGAATTTGCTCATGAAATGGGTTCTGCTGCAGCAAATAAGATTCATAAGGATAAAGCAAAGAAAGAAAAGGCATCAAAAAATAATGGTAAATACAAAGGTCAGTAACGTAGAAAACCCTTCACTACAATAGTGAAGGGTTTTTTATTTACTTACTTTGTAAAAGATACTCTTCAATCCGGTTAAGTCCAATTTCTAGTGTGTCTAAAGAGCAGGCATAGGAAAGTCGGAAATATCCTTCTCCGTATTCGGAAAAGGCACTACCAGGGATAACTGCTACTTTTGACTTGTTCACTAGGTCTAA
>JAQSXG010000041.1 GCA_029256785.1 Neobacillus sp. | reverse complement strand
TCAATTTGCCTTACAACAAAAAGTTGATTTAACAATCATCGGTCCTGAAGTGCCACTCCTTGAAGGATTAGCCGACCAATTTTCTGATGCGGGTTTAGCAGTGTTTGGACCAAGTAAAGCGGCCGCAGAGATTGAAGGAAGTAAGTCATTTGCCAAAGAAATAATGAACAAGTATAAGATTCCAACAGCCGATTACGCTGTTTTTACTACCTTTGAAGATGCTCGTTTATATATTGAAGAAAAAGGGGCGCCCATTGTTATTAAAGCGGATGGTCTTGCAGCGGGCAAAGGGGTAACGGTTGCTTTGACGAAAGAGGATGCTCTTAGGAGTTTGGAAGATATGCTTGTTAATAAAAAGTTTGGTGCTGCTTCATCGAGCGTGGTAATAGAAGAGTTTTTAACGGGTGAGGAATTTTCACTAATGGCTTTTGTGAATGGCACTGTTGTGATTCCGCTTGAAATTGCCCAAGACCATAAACGAGCCTTTGATGGTGATAAGGGACCCAATACTGGTGGAATGGGTGCTTACTCACCGGTTCCACATATTTCAACGGAAAGTATTAAAGCGGCGATTGAAACGATTCTTAGACCTGCTGCTAGGGCTTTGGTTCAAGAAGAACGGAGCTTTTGTGGGATTTTATATGCGGGGGTAATAGATACTGCAGACGGACCAAAGGTTATTGAGTTTAATGCCCGCTTCGGTGATCCTGAAACCCAAGTTATCTTGCCAAGGTTAAAATCTGATTTAGTTCAAGTGATTTTAGAAGTACTTGACTGTAAGACTTCAGAGCTGGTTTGGGATGAAAAGAAGATGTTGGGCGTGGTAGTGGCAGCCAATGGCTATCCGGAAAGCTATGATAAAGGTGCTGTTCTAAAGGGTTTAGCAGATTTTTCAGAGGACGTTTCTGTCTTTCATGCAGGAACATTAAAGAATGAATTTGGTGAATTTACTACGGATGGTGGTAGAGTCCTTCTAGTGGGTGCGATGGCAGAAGATTTACAAGCAGCTCGTGGAAAGGTGTATGTGGAACTAGAGAAATTACAATGTACTGGTGTTTTTTATCGTAAGGATATTGGTGTAAAGGCAATTGAGCGTATTCTCACTTAAATGGGCAATCCAAATATTAAAAAGGCTGACTCTCGAGGTCAGCCTTTTTAATATGACTGAAACCACTTTTCAACGACCGAAGACCCTGTCGTTGTAGGGGTTCGGTCGATGAACCCATCTTTCAACGACCGAAGTACCGGTCGTATAAGGGTTTCAGTCGTTTCATCGCCTATGATGGATTATAAGGCAGGATTTGCTCTGCATCTAGTGCTGTCCCATCATCATCATGATTTGAATCTGGAAGAAATTGATCTTTCATGTCATCCTTATACTCACGGAAAAGAGCAGTCACTGGACAAAAGCGAACTATCCCCTCCGCAACCTTCATTGCCCCGCACAGAGCAATAAAAATATAGGACTCCTTCCAAGGGTGTTTCACCATTTTTGCCGTGCTCCAGGATAGAATCGTTAATCCAAGTGTGATCCGAATTAGGGCATTAACAATGCCAATATTTTTCGATACATTCATCTTGTTCACTCCTTCACAAAATTTTAATAGTATTTATTACTTCTTTAGTGCTGTAAAGCTTGAAATATGTTAGTATAGAAATAATCAAAAATGTAAGGGTTTTCTTTACCGATAAATCAAGCTTTTAATTCCAGCGCAATGGCGCTTTTATGTTACTCATAGTTAGCTAGTTTAAAAGAAAGGGAGGGATATCGTATGCTTGAACAACGTTACCGATGGAAAAATAAACACTTACGCATGCATGTCTCCGTTTTAGATGGAAAAACTTCACCAACCATATTATTGAAAAATGCCCTGTATTTAAATCAAACATTTCGCCAATGGATGAGAGCAAATATTTGGATTTATGAAGATCGGATTGTATACGTGGGCGAAAATTTACCAGTACGAGTCGAGAACTGTGAAATCATTGATTGTACAAATGAAATTTTGGTTCCGGGATATATTGAACCACATGCACATCCATTTCAATTATATAATCCCCATACACTAGCTGAATATGCATCCCAATTTGGTACAACAACTTTAATAAATGACAATATGTCCTTGATTATGAATTTGAATAAAAAGGAAGCGTTTTCGTTACTGAAGGATCTGCGGTCCATGCCAACAACCATGTATTGGTGGTGCCGCTTTGACCCGCAAACAGAAATATTGCATGAAGAAGACACTTTTTCCCATAGCAATATAAAATCTTGGCTGGAGCATGATGCTGTTCTGCAAGGGGGAGAATTAACCGGTTGGCCGAAATTACTCGATGGCGACGATATGATGCTTCATTGGATTCAAGAAGCAAAACGAATGCGCAAAAAAATTGAGGGCCATTTCCCTGGGGCTTCTGAGAAAACATTAGCAAAGATGATGTTACTAGGTGCGGATAGTGACCATGAGGCAATAACAGGAGAAGAGGTTTATAGTCGCTTAATGCAAGGATATATGGTTTCTTTGCGACATTCGTCTATACGTCCTGATTTACCGAAGTTATTAGATGACCTGAAAAGGATGGAAATAACGGCATATGACCGCTTAATGTTCAATACGGATGGATCTACTTCTAATTTTTATGAACAAGGAATCAATGACCAAATGATTCGAATCGCCATTGAAAAAGGCGTTCCTGTGATTGACGCCTACAACATGGCAACGGTAAATATTGCACGTTACTACGGTATTGATCATTTACATGGCAATATTGCAACTGGACGCGTCGCTAATATTAACTTCTTATCTAGTATGGAGGATCCGACACCACATTCCGTTCTTGCGAAAGGAAAATGGGTAAAACGTGATGGTGAAAAAATAGACATTTACCAGCAAATTAACTGGGATAATTACGGTCTGAAGCCGATGGAATTAAATTGGGAGTTATCCATAGATGATTTACAATTCTCAATGCCCTTTGGGATAAAAATGGAGAATTCCGTTATTACCAAACCGTATTCAATAGCAATTGATGCTTCAGGGGATGAACTTCCTTTTGATCATGATGAATGCTTTTTCACTTTAATTGATCGTGAAGGAAAATGGCGAATTAATACCTTGTTAAAGGGTTTTGCAACGAAACTATCAGCACTTGCCAGTTCATTCTCCAATACAGGCGATATTATCTTAATTGGGAAAAATAAAAGTGATATGCTTTCTGCTTTTAATAGAATGAAGGAACTTGGCGGTGGAATTGTAATGGTAGAGGATGAACAAGTCATTTGTGAAGTGCCATTAAAACTAGCCGGAATTATGTCAAACCTTCCAATCGAGGAATTGATGAAGGAAGAGAAAAGGGTGCTTAACGAATTACGAGAACGTGGCTATTTGTTTAATGATCCAGTCTATAGTTTATTGTTCTTCTCATCAACACATTTACCGTATATCCGGATCACACAACAGGGAATGTATGATGTCATGAATAAAACGGTACTCTTTCCATCGATAATGCGTTAAAATATAAAAGTGGTAAAGGTTAACAGTGAAGTCACTTGGATTTTTGAGTAGATAGGAGTGTTCATAAAGATGAAAATATGGGCTGTTGCAATAACAGCAGCTCTTTTGCTACTTTCTGGATGCAGCGACAAAAAAGAAGTTGCTAAACCTGAAAAAGAGGCAGAAGAGGTTGATAAAGAAGTAGTGGTAGAAGGAGATTTAAAACCATACAGCTTTCCGCTTACGGGTATAGCCTCTGAGACAGAAACAGAGGGCAGAGCAATCGCTGTTACGATTAATAATCATCCAAAAGCACGACCGCAATCTGGGCTGAACAAAGCAGATATTGTTTATGAAGTGCTTGCAGAAGGAGATATTACTCGTTTTGTCGCGATATTTCAAAGTGAAAAGCCTAAAAATATTGGGCCAATTAGGAGTGCCAGACCATATTATCTAGAACTTGCAAAGGGATTTGATGCCCTCTACATTGCCCATGGCTACAGCGCTCAAGCAGAGGAACTGCTGACTAAAGGGTACATTGATGAATTAAATGGAATGGCCTATGATGGGACGCTGTTTAAAAGAGCCAGTTACAGAGTAGCGCCGCATAATTCCTATATTACGTATGAAAATATTTTAAAAGGCGCTGAGGAAAGAAACTATTCCATGGAGCAAACACCACCTTCATTTAAATTTTGGACTGCAGAAGAAGGTAAAAACCTAGTTGCAGACGATGCTCACTCTATAATGGTCTCCTATTCTTCTAGTTCCATTTCAGATTCAACCTATGAGTATGATGTAAAGCTTGGAAAATATAAGCGATTCTCAGGCGGAGAGCAAACGATTGACTATGAAACAAAGGAACCAATTTTACTTGATAACCTTTTTATCATAGAAACAAATCATGAGGTTGTTAACGATGTTGGGCACAAGGAAATTGACTTATTATCTGGTGGAAATGGCTACTTGCTGCAAATGGGGAAAGTTATTGAAGTAGAATGGGAAAACCAGGATGGTATTATTGTCCCTGTGAAAAATGGTGAGGTGGTTCCACTGATCCAAGGTAAGACATGGGTAAATGTTGTACCAACAAACCCAGGCCTACAAAATAGTATTTCATTCAAGGTGAACTAATCTAATAATATTAAATTGGCTGTATTTAAAAGTTATTGTTGATTTAAAACCCTGTTGATTTGTGTGGAAGGCACGAGACTCCAGCGGGATTAGCAGGTCAGGGTGAGACCCCGCAGGCGCGTAGCGCTGAGGAGGCTCACCGACCGCCCGCGGAAAGCGAAGTGCCTGGAGCACAAATCAACAGACTAGTAAAAATAGCCATTAAATTAAAGGGGTAAATACTATGCAAATTGATAAATTGCGGGGGAAAGAGCTTGATCAACTTTTTAAAGCCGTACTTTCCTTAAAGGATTTAGATGAATGCTACCGCTTCTTCGACGACTTATGTACAATAAATGAAATACAATCGTTATCACAAAGGTTGGATGTTGCAAGAATGCTTCGCGATGGAAATACCTATCATAAAATTGAAACAGAAACAGGTGCAAGCACAGCAACCATTTCACGGGTAAAACGTTGTTTGAATTTTGGTAATGATACGTATGAAATGGTACTTGCTCGGATTAAAGAGGAAAACAGCACAACAGTTGAGGAATAAAAATGGAAAAACCGAAGAGAAAACTCTTCGGTTTTCTTTTTTTATAGAAGGGGCTAATGCTATAATGGTGTGATGGAATACCGAAAGTGGGAGGATTTTTTCGATGTACGATTTTCGCGAGTGGCGCCATGTGTTTAAACTCGATCCAAATAAAGAGATATCAGATGAACAATTAGAAAAGATATGTGAATCAGGGACGGACGCAGTCATAGTTGGAGGAACAGATGGGGTTACTCTTGAGAATGTTCTTGATTTAATGGCAAGAATCCGTCGGTACACGCTTCCATGTGTCTTAGAAGTTTCAGGGATTGAAACCATTACGCCTGGTTTTGACCTTTATTTTATTCCAACGATATTAAATAGCAATGAGGCTAAGTGGATTACTGGACTCCATCATGAGGCTGTTAAAGAGTATGGTGAAATTATTGATTGGGATGAGTTAATACTTGAAGGCTACTGCATAATAAATGAAGACTGCAAAGCGGCAAAACTGACGAAGGCTAAAACAGATGTTACAACCGAAGATGTTAAGGCATATGCAATGATGGCAGAAAAGATGTTTCAATTGCCGATTTTTTACCTTGAATATAGCGGTAAATATGGTGATGTAGAATTAGTAGCGGATGTCAAAAAGGTGCTAAAAAATACGACGCTATTTTATGGTGGTGGAATTTCTACCGTTGAACAAGCAGCTGAAATGGCCAAGCATGCAAATGTAATAGTTGTCGGCAATGCTATATATGAAAATTTTGAGCAAGCGCTAGCTACGGTAAAAAGTGTAAAATAGTATTTGCTAGAAACGGTAAAGAACGATAAAATAAGAACAAATGTTTGATATGGCGGTGAAGGAAATGCAATATTTATCAGATAAACTTATCAATGGATTAAACCCTGAGCAGCAAAACGCGGTAAAAGCAACAGATGGGCCACTCTTGTTGATGGCAGGTGCCGGAAGTGGTAAAACCAGAGTTTTAACGCATCGTATTGCCTACTTGATTGTTGAAAAACGAGTGAATCCTTATAATATTTTAGCGATTACTTTTACAAATAAAGCAGCAAGAGAAATGAAGGAAAGAATCCGTACGATGATGGGCGGAGCGGCTGATGAAATCTGGATATCCACTTTTCACTCCATGTGTGTCAGGATCTTACGCAGAGATATTGACAGGATGGGCTTTAACCGCAACTTTACGATACTAGATACGACCGACCAACAATCGGTGATTAAAGGAATTCTTAAGGATAAAAACATTGACCCGAAGAAATTCGACCCACGGGCCATCCTTGGCTCAATCAGCTCAGCCAAAAATGAACTAATTGACCCAGAGGAATATGCAAAAACTGCAGGGGGATATTTCGACCAAGTGGTTAGTGATGTATATACAGAATATCAAAAACGTCTACGTAAAAATCAAGCCCTTGATTTTGATGATTTGATCATGAAGACGATTCAATTATTTACCCGCGTTCCAGATGTTCTGGATTATTACCAGCGTAAGTTTCAATATATCCATGTCGATGAGTATCAGGACACCAATAAAGCACAGTATATGCTTGTTAAATTTTTGGCGAATCGATTTAAAAATCTTTGTGTTGTTGGTGATTCCGATCAATCGATCTATCGTTGGAGAGGAGCAGATATTGCAAACATCCTTTCCTTTGAAAAAGACTATCCAGATGCAAAAGTTATTCTCCTCGAACAAAATTACCGTTCAACCAAGCGAATACTCTTAGCCGCAAACAAGGTAATTGAAAATAACCTGACTCGGAAGGCCAAGAATCTATGGACAGAGAACCCTGAAGGTAATAAACTTGTCTACTATCGTGCGGACAGTGAGCAGGGGGAAGCACAATTTGTCGCCGGGAAAATTAAAGAGTTAACTCGTGATAACAAGAACAAGTTTTCAGATATTGCTATTCTTTACCGTACAAACGCGCAATCACGGGTAATGGAGGAAGTATTACTAAAATCCAATATCGAATATAGCATTGTTGGCGGTACAAAGTTCTATGACAGAAAAGAAATCAAGGACATGCTCGCCTATTTACGGTTAATCTCAAATCCAGATGATGATATTAGTTTAAGACGCATCATTAATGTCCCAAAAAGAGGCGTTGGTTCAACCTCACTTGATAAAATGGCCGATTTTGCTGCCATGCACGATATTTCTATTTTTGAAGCTCTTTCTAGTGTTGAATTAATGGGATTGAGCCCGAAAATAACGAAAGCAGCTAGAGAGTTCCGTGATTTAATCAGTCAATATACACAAATGCAAGAATTCTTATCGGTAACCGAACTTGTTGAAGAAGTTCTTGAGAAATCCGGTTATCGCGAAATGCTTAAGTTAGAAAAATCATTAGAAGCACAAAGTCGCCTAGAGAACCTTGATGAATTATTATCTGTTACAAAAAGCTTTGAGGAATCTAGTGAGGATAAAAGCTTGGTTGCATTTTTAACAGACTTAGCGCTTGTAGCTGATATTGATTCGATGGATGACGATGGTGAAAAGGCAGATTCAATTGTGCTGATGACATTGCACTCGGCAAAAGGGCTGGAATTTCCTGTTGTGTTCCTAATTGGTTTAGAAGAAGGCGTATTCCCTCATAGCCGTTCCTTGATGGAAGAAGCGGAAATGGAAGAGGAACGTCGCCTAGCTTACGTCGGAATCACAAGAGCAGAGCAGACATTATTCATTACTAATGCACAAATGAGAACATTATATGGTCGAACCAGCATGAATCCTGCTTCACGATTTATTAGCGAAATTCCCGAAGATCTTATCGAGGGTGTGGAGCCGCCGGAAAGAATTAGCACTCCTTTTGGCTCCAAAGGATCGTTTAGACGGTCAGAAAGCAGTAGCTTTGGTTCTGGTTCTGGAGGAAGTTCGTTTGGTACACCTGCTCCTAGGAAACCAGTCATGAGGCCAGTTGCTGCCGTACCAGATGCAGAGGGAATGGGCTGGAAGGTTGGAGACAAAGCTGAGCATGGAAAATGGGGCATTGGCACAGTGGTAAGTGTTAAAGGAGAAGGAGAAGGGACGGAATTAGATATTGCCTTCCCAAGTCCTACCGGAATCAAGCGCCTACTTGCTAAGTTTGCACCAATAAAGAAACCTTAAGTCAGGACAGTTTAATAGGGTATTGAACAACCACTCGATGCCCTAATAAAAACTTTTATGAAATAAACACTTTAAATGAAAGGGCTGGATCCATGGACCTTCAAACCGCTGAACAAAGAGCCGTAGAATTAAAAAACCTATTAAATCAATATGGCTATGAATATTACGTGTTAGATACCCCTTCCGTACCAGATTCGGAATATGACCGATACATGCAGGAATTATTAGAATTAGAAACAATGTTTCCGCAGTTAAACAGCGCTGACTCACCAACCCAACGTGTAGGTGGGAATATTCTCGACCTGTTTGAAAAGGTTGAGCATACGACACCGATGTTAAGCTTAGGAAATGCGTTTAATGAACAAGACTTAAAGGACTTTGATCGCCGCGTTCGCCAAGCTGTTGGGGAAAATATCGCCTATGTTTGTGAATTGAAAATTGATGGGCTTGCTGTGTCGTTACGTTATGAAGACGGGTTATTTATCCAAGGGGCTACGCGTGGTGATGGTTCCATTGGAGAAGATATTACCGCCAACCTGAAAACAATCAAATCGATTCCACTAAGGTTACGTGAAAATATTAACATTGAGGTGCGCGGTGAAGCTTATATGCCGAAAAGTTCTTTCCATGCTCTAAATAAAGTAAAAGAAGAACGCGGCGAAGATCTTGCAGCCAACCCGAGGAATGCAGCGGCGGGCTCTTTAAGACAATTGGATCCCAAAATTGCGGCTTCTCGTAATCTTGATGTGTTTTTATATGGGATCGGCTCATCCAGTGTAATTGAGGCAGCGTCCCATAGTGAAGGTCTTGATTTTTTAGATCGCCTCGGCTTTAAAACGAATAAAGAACGACGAAAAGTTGCGAGTATTGATGAAGTGATTGATTATGTAACTAGCTGGGTAGATAAACGTCCAAATCTGCCGTATGAGATTGATGGAATAGTTATCAAGGTGGATTCATATGAGCAGCAGAGTGAGCTAGGAACTACTGCAAAGAGCCCTCGCTGGGCAATTGCCTATAAGTTTCCTGCCGAAGAAGTCGTTACGACTCTTCTGGATATTGAACTCAGCGTTGGTCGAACAGGCGTAATTACACCAACAGCGATATTGAAGCCTGTGAAAGTTGCCGGCACAACAGTTCAGCGTGCTTCTTTGCATAATGAAGATTTAATCCGTGAAAAAGATATCAAACTTGGCGATCAAGTGGTAATTAAAAAAGCAGGAGATATTATCCCTGAAGTAGTCAATGTTCTTGCAGAACAACGTACAGGTGAAGAAGTTGATTTCGTTATGCCTACGCACTGCCCAGAATGTGAAAATGAACTTGTTCGCTTTGAAGGGGAAGTTGCCCTAAGGTGTATCAATCCGAAATGTCCTGCACAAATCCGAGAAGGACTAATCCATTTTGTCTCCCGTAATGCAATGAATATTGATGGCATGGGAGAGAAAGTAATCAGCTTGCTTTTTGCTGAAAACTTAATTAGCGATGTCGCTGATATTTATAAGCTAACTGGTGACCAGCTTTTAGCTCTTGAAAGAATGGGAGAGAAATCTGTTTCGAATCTCCTAAAAGCGATTGAGGCTTCCAAAAATAATTCTCTTGAAAAATTACTATTTGGTCTAGGAATTCGTCATGTAGGCGCTAAGGCAGCGAAAACACTTGCGCAAAGCTTTGGAACAATGGATAAACTAGCCTCCGCAACGAAAGTGGAATTACTTGCTATTAATGAAATCGGTGAGAAAATGGCAGAAGCTATCGTTACATTCTTTGAACAGGATGAGGCAGTTGAACTGTTGAAGGAATTGACTTCATTTGGTGTTAATATGGAATACAAAGGGCCGAAACCTGTTGCTGCTGAAGAGTCTGATAGTGTCTTTGCTGGGAAAACAGTGGTACTAACAGGGAAATTAGAACAGCTCTCTAGGAACGAAGCGAAAGAAAAGATTGAGGCTTTAGGAGGCAATGTTTCTGGCAGTGTGAGTAAGAAAACACATCTAGTCATCGCTGGAACTGAGGCAGGCTCTAAGCTTAAGAAGGCAGAGGAACTAGGAATTGAAGTATGGGACGAGGAGAAGCTACTCGTAGAATTAAATAAATAGTCTCTTTTCGTAAAGATTGTTGAGAAAAGAGCCATAAATAAGAGGTGTTAGTTGTGAGAAAACTCTCATTGCTCGCTTTTTCCCTCATCTTACTGCTTAGTGGATGTGCACCAAACTTCCAACAGGAAGATAGTGTGGTTCAAACAGAAGATAAGAAGGAAGAAAAAGCGATCATTCCAAAATATAATATTTCTGATAATTATTATCGGACGATTTTACCGTTTGAACCAGGGGAAGCACGCGGCTTAGTTGTAGGTAATGTAAATACTAGATATGACATTAATGAATTTGAAACGGGTTTAATGAGAATTGCCCAAAATAACTTTGATCCAAAAACCTATTTGTTTCGTGAAGGGCAAGAGTTAAAGCGGAATACTGTTAGATTATGGTTGAATCGAAAATTTACGGCAGCGCAATTAACGGAAGAGAAGCTGGAAGAGAAGGATAATATCGGCTTGAATCCTTTAATTGAAGACAACGTTGATTTTAAAGAAGGAAATAACAGTAATCCGATTTATTTAGCTCACATCTTAGAACATAATTATTTAATTAAGGGTGACGATAATACGGTTAAGTTGGGTGGAGTTGCTATTGGTCTAGCATTAAACTCTGTCCATTATTTTCGAACAGCAGTAGGTGAACCCTATTTTGAAAAAAAGATTGACGATAAAGAAATTGAATCCGAAGGAAAAAGAATCGCTCAAGAGGTTTTAAAACGTTTGCGGGCGACTAAGGGATTAAAGGATGTGCCAATAACAATTGCCTTGTTTAAACAACAAAGTAAGTCTTCGGTTGTACCAGGAAACTTCTTTGCTTATACTACTGCGAGCAAGGGGAACTCGGCAATTGATAAATGGGAAAGTGTGGATGAAAGGTACTTCTTATTTCCTTCAACGGATGCCGAGAAGTTACACAGAGAAGATGTAACTGCATTTCTAAACTTTAAGCAAGATGTGGAGAAGTACTTTCCAAACTTTAATGGTGTCATTGGTCGTGCCTTTTACGTTGGGGATCAATTTCAAGACTTGGATATTACGATTCCGATTCAGTTCTATGGGAAAACAGAGGCAATTGGTTTTACACAATATGTAACAGGCCTCGTCCTCGAGCATTTTCCAAACTATATTTCCGTTTCTGTTAACGTTACATCTGTCGACGGTCCCGAAGCACTCATCGTCCGAAAGGCAAACGAAACAGAACCATTTGTTCATATTTATTAACTAGAGATGTTAATGTAAAAATATTGGTATTTTAACCGTGTTGATTGGAGCGGAAGGCACGAGACTCCTGCAGGATTTAGGGACAGGTGAGACCCCACAGGCGCTTTAGCGCTGAGGAGGCTCACCGGACCTCCTGCGGAAAGCGAAGTGCCTGGAGCGCAAATCAACCGTCAGTTTAAAATAGCCATATTAACATGACCTGACTTCTTGTCGGGTCTTTTTTGTATTTTCAAAAAATAATCCTAACCGCTAACGATTGATAGGAGAGGAAGAATCATGTTAGAATGGACAATGGATGTAAACGTTTTATTTAATACATAGGAGGTTTTAAAATGGTACAACCTTATAAGCATGAACCATTTACAGATTTCACGGTTGAAGAAAACCGTCAGGCCTACCTTAAGGGGTTAACTACTGTCGAGGGGTATTTAGGTCAAGATTACGATCTTGTAATCGGCGGAGAAAGAATTACAACAGAAGATAAGATAGTTTCCTATAATCCTTCAAATACAAATGAAATAGTTGGCCGCGTCTCAAAAGCTAGCAGAGAATTAGCTGAACAAGCGATGCAAGCAGCCGTAGAAGCTTTTAAAACATGGAAAAAAACAAAGCCGGAAGTTCGTGCGGATGTACTATTTAAGGCAGCAACGATTATTCGTCGTCGTAAACATGAGTTTTCTGCTCTATTAACAAAAGAGGCTGGTAAACCATGGAGAGAAGCGGATGCAGATACAGCGGAAGCAATTGATTTCCTTGAGTATTATGGCCGTCAAATGTTGTCTCTAAAAGACGGAGTACCGGTTAACAGCCGTCCAAACGAATTCAACCGCTATCACTATATTCCGCTAGGTGTTGGAATCATTATCTCACCATGGAACTTCCCACTAGCAATTATGGCAGGAACCACTGTAGCAGCCATTGTTGCGGGTAATACCGTTCTATTAAAACCAGCTTCAACCACACCTGTTGTTGCGGCTAAATTTGTTGAAGTAATGGAAGAAGCAGGCCTTCCAAAAGGCGTTCTTAACTTCGTTCCAGGTAATGGTTCGGAAGTTGGCGACTACCTTGTAGACCATAAAGATACTCGCTTTATTAGCTTTACAGGTTCACGTGATGTTGGACTTCGTATTTTCGAACGTTCTTCGAAAGTAAATGAAGGCCAAATTTGGATGAAGCGTTTGATTGCTGAAATGGGTGGTAAAGATACCATCGTTGTCGACTCAGAAGCAGACCTTGAGCTTGCAGCACAATCGATTGTTGCTGGAGCATTTGGTTTCTCTGGTCAAAAATGTTCAGCTTGCTCACGAGCAGTAATCGTCGAAGATGTATACGATCAAGTATTGAATCGTGTAATTGAGTTAACGAAAGAGTTGACAGTTGGTGACCCGACAGATCAAAGTACGTTCATGGGTCCCGTTAACGACAATAATGCATTCAAAAAAGTAATGGATTATATTGAAATCGGCAAGCAAGAAGGTAAGCTTGTTGCTGGTGGTGAAGGCGATAATTCAAAAGGTTATTTTATCCAACCAACAGTTATTGCTGACCTAGCACCAAAATCTCGTATCATGCAAGAAGAGATCTTTGGACCGGTGGTTGGTTTTACAAAGGCCAAAAACTTTGATGAAGCAATTGAAATTGCTAATAATACTGAGTATGGCTTAACAGGAGCGGTTATCACATCAAACCGTGCCCACATGGAGCAAGCGCGTGAAGACTTCCATGTAGGTAACCTTTACTTCAACCGTTCATGTACTGGTGCAATTGTTGGCTACCAGCCATTTGGTGGCTTCAATATGTCCGGTACAGACTCTAAAGCAGGCGGTCCTGATTACTTGCTACTTCATATGCAAGCAAAGACAACGTCTGAGATGTATTAATCAAAATATTGCGGAAACCCCTTCCTGTTAAAGGAGGGGGTTTTTTAGAGGTATTGTTGGAAAATAATGTCTAAATGTCCAAAAGTCACTGAAAAATGTCCAAAACTATTAAAAAAATATCCAAAACCTTTTGGAAAATGTCCAATCTACCAGAATAAATGTCCAAAACCCTCCCAAATATGTCCAAAACTTTTCACACACGGCAAAATACCAATTTCTGTCCCCATATTTTCGTGTCATATCAGCTCCTATTCTCAAAAATAGGATAAATGATCTGGAATCCCCTCCTAAAAGCCAGTAAATCCCCTCTACTATTGACCAAACTAAGATTTAAAAATACTTTTTGACAAATCTGTGAAACATTTCACAAATAAAGTCTTGTTTGTGATGAACTTCACAATCCAAATCCACTCCTAACATTTACAATGTATCTATAGAGAAAAACATAAATAAGGTAAATTCATAGATTAAGTACAAATAAAAGGAGCGATCCAACATGAAAAAACTTGTAATGATCGGGAACGGAATGGCTGGCGTTAGAACGATTGAGGAAATTCTAAAAATCTCACCAGAGCCATTCGAAATAACTATTTTTGGACAAGAGTCACATCCTAACTACAACCGAATTAAACTATCAAACATTCTTCAAGGAGATACAAGCTTTGAAGAGATCATAATCAATCCACTAGAGTGGTATAAAGAAAATAATATTCAATTATACACAGGCGAGGCAGTAACCCAGATTGATGTCGACGCGAAGAAAGTCTTCTCAGATCAAGGCCGCGAAGTACAATATGATGAATTAATCATTGCTACTGGTTCAAATTCATTTATTCTACCCATTCCAGGTGCGGACAAGATTGGCGTAACCGGTTTTCGTGATATCCAAGATTGTGAAATGATGATCAATTCAGCAAAAGAATATAAAAAAGCAGTAGTAATCGGCGGTGGACTTCTTGGTCTTGAAGCTGCAAGAGGTCTACTAAACCTTGGAATGAAGGTAGATGTAGTCCATCTCATGCCGAGTTTAATGGAACGCCAACTCGATCCCATTGCTTCATCTCTACTGAAAGCAGAGCTCGAATCCCAAGGTATGAAATTTTTGATGGAAAAAGAAACGGTTGAGATCATTGGGGATGAGCGTGTTGCGGGTCTTCGTTTTAAAGATGGGTCCCATGTTCCAGCAGATATCGTGGTCATGGCAATTGGGATTAAGTCTAATACAATGGTTGCAAAAGAAAGCGGTATTTACGTTAACCGTGGGATTGTTGTTAATGACTATATGGAAACGAATGTAGCAAATGTATATGCGGTTGGAGAATGTGCCGAGCATAGAGAAGTCGTTTACGGCTTAGTTGCACCATTATACGAACAAGGTAAGATCCTTGCTGAGAGAATTTGTGGGAAAGAAGCTGCACCATACGAAGGATCGGTGACAGGCACGCAATTAAAGGTTGCAGGAGTCGACCTGTTCTCAGCTGGTGAGATTTTTGAAGATGGTACAACTAAATCGATTATGGTTTATAACGAGTATGAAGGTGTCTATAAGAGAGCGCTAGTCCGTAATAATCGAATTGTTGGGATTGTCCTTTATGGGAATACAGCAGATAGCACAAGACTGTTCAGGATGCTTTCAAAAAAGGAAGATATCACAGGAGTATCTATTTTTGAATCACA